>NZ_CAHJWW010000139.1 GCF_903643035.1 Sphingomonas bacterium
TCCGCATCGGCGGCCCGGCGCGTCTCGTCCGCCCGCGCCGTGGCCAGCACCCCGGCCGCCTTTGCGGCGACCAGCCGGCGTCGCTGATCTGCTACGGTCGGATCGGCTATGGTGAACTTCGGGGCCGGGGCGGCAGGAACGGCGAGCGCCGCGACCGCGACCAGCGCCCCTCCCACCACGACGATCGGCCCGGCCCGGCGCCACATCCTGCCCATGCGGCTCAGCCTTCGCGATGATAGGGGTGGTTGGCAAGGATGCTGGTCGCGCGCCACAGTTGCTCTGCCAGCATCGCGCGCGCCAGCAGGTGCGGCCAGGTCAGCCTGCCGAACGACAGCAGCAGGTCCGCACCCGTCCGGGCGGCGTCGTCGAACCCGTCGGCGGCGCCCAGCTCGAACCGCGCCTCGCGCACCCCGTCGTCGCGCCACCGCCCCAGCCGCCCGGCGAAGGCGACGGAGCCGAGCATCTCGCCGGTCTCGTCGAGCAGCACCCGCCGCATCCCGGCCGCCGCACCCGGCATCCGCCCGCCACGATCGGGCAGTTCGGTCGTCCGCACGGGCCAGACGATCCGCTTCAGATAGCGGTCGACCAGATCGGCCTCGGGCGACCGGCCGATCCGGCCGCGCGCGACGATGTGCAGGAGCATAGCCCCGCCCTGCGTCCGTCCGGCCCGAGCCCGTCCGGCTCAGGCGTTGCCGGGCGAGGGCTCGTTCACGGCCGCCGGCTCGGGCGCGGCGGGGGCTTCGCCGAACGACCACATCTTCTCCAGATTGTAGAAGCTGCGGACCTCGGGGCGGAACAGGTGGACGATCACGTCGCCCGCGTCGATCAGGACCCAGTCGGCGGTCGGCAGCCCCTCGATCCGGGTCGGGCGACCGGTCTCGGCCTTGATCTTCTCGGCGAGCTTGGACGCCATCGACGCCACCTGCCGCGTCGAGCGACCGCTGGCGATCACCATATGGTCGGCGATCGACGACTTGCCCGCGAGCGGGATCGAGACGGTGTCGAGCGCCTGGTCGTCGTCGAGGCTGGCGAGGACGAGGCTGTGCAGCGCCTCGACCGCCCGGTCGCCCGCCGCCAGGGCGGCGTCGGTCGAAGCGGCATCGGGCGCGCGGAAGTTGGGGATGGATGTGGGCAAGACGACTCCTAGGGTGCCGGATGGCGGAAGGACGGAACAGGCCGGCCCGAGCCGGCAAAAACCGGGTCGGCCCCAGCTGGACCTGCCCCGGCCGGATTGGACCAAGCTGGATCGGCGGCGCGGATCGCCGTGGCGGAGGTCGGGTCGGGGCGGAAGCGCAACAGCACGAGGGCCGGCAGACTCCACTGCGTCCAGTCTTTCGCCTGACGTGCGGGCCGCTGGTGGCGCCGCAGCCAGCCCGAGGCGGGCGCCGCCCGAGCCACACGTTCATAGCCCGGACGTGCGACCACCGCAATGGGAACGGCCCGCGCGATCCCGCGCCAGTCGCGCCAGCGATGGAACTGCGCCAGATTGTCCCCACCCATCAGCCAGACGAACCGGATGCGCGGATGCCGCCGGACCAGCGCACGCACCGTATCGACGGTGTAGCGGGTGCCCAGCCGCGTCTCGACGTCGCTCGCCCGGATCGGAGCCAGCCGCGCCTGGCGGCGGGCCGAGGCCAGCCGCGCGGCGAGCGGGGCCATGTCGGGAGCCCCGTCCTTCAGCGGGTTGCCCGGCGACACCAGCCACCACGCCTCGTCCAGCGCCAGCGCGCGGACCGCCGCCAGCGTGATCGCGCGGTGCCCCGCATGGGCGGGGTTGAACGATCCGCCCAGCAGGCCGACGCGATTGCCTCCCGGGCGCGGCGTCACGCCTTTTCGAGCGCCTCGTTGGGGCCGACCGCGCGGCCGGCGCCCTGCAACGCCTGCATCCAGCCGGGATATTCGGCGGGCAGCGCGCTCGCCTCGTCCAGCGTCTTCAGATCGTCCGCCGTCAGCGTCACGTCGACCGCGCCGAGGTTGTCCGTCAGCTGGTCGAGCCGCTTGGCCCCCATGATGACGCTCGTCACCGCCGGCCTGGCCAGCAGCCAGGCGAGCGCGACCTGCGGCAGCGACGCGCCATGGGCCTGCGCGATCGGCCGCATCGCCGCGATCACCTGAGCGCCGCGCGCCTCGTCGACCGGCGGGAAGGCGCGGGTGGAACGGCGGCCCTCGCCATCGCCCTTCCCCGACAGGAAGCCGCCGGCGAGCGGGCTCCACACCATCAGGCCCATCGCCGCGTCGCGCAGCATCGGCACCACGTCGCGCTCCAGGTCGCGCCCGGCGAGCGAGTAATAGGCCTGGAGCGTCTCGAACCGCGCGAGGTTCAGCCGCTCGGACACTCCCAGCGCCTTCTGGACCTGCCACGCCGCCCAGTTGGAGACGCCGACATAGCGGACATGGCCGTGGCTCACGAGGACGTCGAGCGCGCGCAGGGTCTCCTCCATCGGCGTCGCGGGATCGAAGCCGTGGATCTGATAGAGGTCGATGTAATCGGTGCCGAGGCGCTTCAGGCTCGCCTTGCACTGCTCGATGATGTGCGTGCGGCTGAGCCCGCGGTCGTTGGGGCCGTCGCCCATCTGACCCATCACCTTGGTCGCGATCACCACCGAATGACGGTCGAGCCCGAGGTTCTTGATCGCCTGGCCCGTGATCGCCTCCGACAGGCCCTGCGAATAGACGTTGGCGGTGTCGAAGAAGGTGACGCCGGCATCGGCGGCGGCCTTCACCAGCGGATCGGCCTCCTCCTGGCGGAGCCCGCCCATGTATTCGAAGAAGCCGGCGCCCCCGAACGTCATGGTCCCGAGGCAGAGTTCGGACACGAACAGGCCGGTACGACCAAGACGATTGTAGCGCATGCGGGACCTCGTGGGGGCGATGTTCGGAAGGGTCAGGTGGGGGCTGCGACGGGGGCGGACAAGCCGGACCGGCCGGACGGCGCCGGTGTCGGAGCGATCCCCGGATCGCCCTGCGCCGTTAACCCCGTCCGGCAACGACGCGGCAACCCGCGCCGGACGAGGGTCCAGAAATGCCATTGTCCCGCATCTTTCGCAGCCGGTGGTCCGCGCTGTTCTGGGCGGGCGGGATCGTGTGGACCGCCTATGACGTCGCGAGCGGCCAGCCCGACGACCATCCCGCAAGCAACCGGGGGGCGGCGCACACCGATGCGACGGGCGAGCGCGTCGACCCCGCCGGTCTGGCGGTATTGGCCAACGCGATGCGGTGAACGGAATGGGGGCGCCGCTCGCGCCGCGCCCCCATCCCCGGATCGTCCCTGGGATCGATCGTCGCGCGATCAGAAGTGCGCGAGGATGCCCGCCATCGGCCGCCACGCGTGGAAGTTGCCGAACGTGCTGACCTCGCCGCGCAGACGCAGACCCGCACGGCTCGTGAGGCCGCCCAGACCGAGGTCCTTGGGACCGGCCTCGACGCCGATGCCATATTCCATCGCGTGATAGTCGCGGCGGGTATCGGCGATGCGGTCGAAGTTCACCCACTTGTAGCCGACCCGGCCGTAGAACAGGCCGCTATCGCCGGCGCGCAGCCCGAACCGGCCGGACCCGCCATATTCCCAGTCGATGTCGCCGTCGAAGCCCTTGCTCGCCTGGCCTTCTATGCCGACGAACACCGGACCGAGCGGCAGGTTGGCGCCGACGACCCCCTCGACCAGGCCGCCGTTTAGATGGCGATGCGTGTTCACCGACCCGTCCGCGTTGCGGATGACCGGGACGCCGGCACGATATGCCCCGTGGTTGTCGAAATAATCCCATCCGCCCATCACGCCGGCATACGGCTCGAACCCGAAGAACCGGCTGCCGTCGGGCGCGGTGGCGGTCGTCGACACGGGCTGGTCGACCGCGGGAGCGGTCGCCGGATCGGCGGGCGTGGAACCGGCATCCTGGGCGAACGCAGGAGCGGCGACGAGCAGCGCGGTTGTTGCCACGGCGAGGGAGAACTGACGCATTGAGATGTACCTTGTCATGATCGGGTGCCGACTTCGCTATCGCGCCGGCTTGCCGAGGACATGTCAAACTACGCAAATTGCGGACATTTCCCGTGTTTTCATGCTGCGGTGCAAACTTCGACCCGCCTGTTGCCCGACGGACACGGTTTCTTGCGCTGCCATGAACGAAAATGGGCCATTCCGTTGGAGGGACACCGCGGTACGTCCGTGCCGTGCCGTTCGGGACCCCGATCGCCGGTCCGATCGCATCCGTCGACGGGAGCGACCGGCCGCGGTCGGACGGTGGCCGGGTAGGCACGCCGGTCGCCGGCGCCGGCCACGTCGCCGGCATGTCGCCGCCCGACCGCTCAGGCCTTGGTCGCCACGTCGTCGCGGTCGTCTAGGTCGTCGCCCTTCGCCATGTCGTCGGCGTCGAAATCCTCCTGCGCGTCGTCCTCGTCCATGTCCTCCTCGGACTGTTTGGCGTCGTCGTCCTCCTCGCCCGTCTCGTCGTCCTCCATGGAGGTCTCGTCCTCGTCGGGGTCCTCCTCGTCGTCGGTCTCGGCCCCGAGGTCGGGATCGAGGTCGGTCAGGATGGTGCCGTCGGACGGGCCGTCGCGGGTCGCCTCCAGGATCTCGGCGCGCTGCTCCTCGTCATAGCCCTCGTCGTCGAAGCCGTCGTCGCCCGTCCCACGGCTGGGTATCTGGCTGCCGCCCATGTCTCAACTCCTCGTCGGCCCGGCATGGGCCATTGGTGGTCGGCCCGGCATGGGCCATCGGAGCGCGAACGGCGCGACGGGCCTGGCGGTTCCGGCGGTCGGCGGCCGGCACCGGTTCAGCCTGCGCGGAACAGCAATCCGCGCTCCGTCACCGCCACGCAGCCGAGCGCGAACAGGCCCGCGAGCAGGAACCCCAGGTGGAGCGGCGTGGTGGTGCCCGCGTAGGACTGGCCCATGGCCGCGCCCAGCATCGTCCCGACGGTGATGGTGACGAAGCCCTGCACGCTTGATGCGGTGCCGGCGATCGCGCCCATGTCGGTCATCGCCAGCGCGGAGAAGTTCGAGTTGGCGAGCGCGAACGACGCCATCGCGACCGCCTGGAAGAGCACGAAGCCGAGCAGCGTCTCGCGTCCCGACAGGCCGGCGGCGAGCGCGGCCCCGGCGGCGAGGATCATCGCGACCAGCGCCGCCTGCGACAGGACGCGCGACCCGATCCGCAGCACGAACCGCGAGTTGAGGAGGTTCGCCGCCGCCATCGCGCCCGCGGTGACGGCGAACACGACGTTCAACAGGGGGCCGGCGCGCAACGCTCCCGTCACCATCGGCTGTACGCAGGTGATATAGCCGAACAGCGCGCCCTGGAGCGCGGTCGCGGCGAGCATGTAGCCTAGCGACCAGCGGTTCCCCAGCACCTGCCGCACGCCGCTCGCGACGCGGGGGGCGGAGAAAGGCAGGCGCCCCTCGCGCGCGAGCGTCTCGGGCAGGCGGCGCCAGTACCAGACCGTCACGATCATGGTCAGGCCGGCGATGCCGCCGAAGATCAGCCGCCACGACCCGAAGAACAGCAGCCCCTGCCCCAGCGTCGGCGCCAGCACGGGCGCGATCATGAACACCATGGAGGCAAGGCTCATCACCTTCGCCATCGGCCGGCCCGAGTAGCAGTCGCGCACCGTCGCGACCGTGACCACGCGCGTCGCCGCGACCGCGACCGCGCCGACGAAGCGCGCCGCCAGCAGCATCGCGAAGCTGTCGGCGCCGGTCGCGGCGATGCCGGCGAGGCCATAGACGCAGAGCGCCGCGAGCATCACCGGCCTGCGCCCGGCATGGTCCGACAGCGGCCCGTGGATCAGCTGGCCGACGCCCAGCCCCAGCAGATAGACCGAGATCACGAACTGGGTCGCGTTGGCGCCGCGCGCGTGGAGCTCCGCGCCGATCGCGGGCAGCGCGGGCAGCATCGCATCGACGCCCAGCGCGCCCACCGCCTGGAGCGCGGCGACGAGCGCGACGAACTCGCCCAGCGCGATCGGCGCCCGCTGGCGGGTGGGATGGAGGGGCAATGAGGGGGACATGGCCGGTCCATGGTGCATCGCGGCATCCCGGTCATCCCCTTTTGGCGGGCGCCCGGGCGTTCGGCGGACGCCGCACGGGGCTTGCAGGGGGCTTGCACGGGGCTTGCCCGGCGGCGATCAGGGCCTATCGTGCCCGCCTGCGGCATTCGCGCCGCGACGGATCCCAGCCATGCTCGACACCCCCGCCGCCGCCCGCCTCGCGGACGTGCCCACGCTCAGCCTCGCCGGCCAGGCGACGGACCCCGACGGGTTCGCGCGCGACCTTGGCGGATCGTTCGAGCGGTTCGGCTTCGCAATCGTCGCGGACCACGGCATCCCGCCCGACCTGATCGACCGCGCCTGGGCGCAGACGACGGCGCTGTTCGCGCTGCCGGAGGAGGAGAAGCGCGGCCATCATCGCGCCGGCGGCGGTGGCGCCAGGGGCTATACCCCGTTCAGGACCGAGATCGCCAAGGGCGCGAGCGTGGTCGACCTGAAGGAGTTCTGGCACGTCGGCCGCGAGCTTCCGGCCGGGCACCGCCACGCGGCGCGGATGGCGCCCAACGTCTGGCCCGATCGGCCGGCGGCGTTCCGCGAGACCTTCACCGAGATGTTCGCGGCCCTGGATACGGCCGGCGACCGGCTGCTGTCCGCGATCGCGCGCCACCTGAAGCTCGCGCCCGACTGGTTCGACCATGCCGTGGCCGACGGCAATTCGGTGCTGCGGCTGCTGCACTACCCCCCAATCCCCCCCGATGCGCAGGGCGAGCGGGCGGGCGCGCATGAGGACATCAACCTCATCACGCTGCTGCTGGGCGCGGAGGAAGCGGGGCTCGAACTGCTGGATCGCAGCGGGGGAAACGGGGCGGACCGCTGGCTGTCGATCAGGCCGCCCGAGGGCGCGCTGGTGGTCAACGTCGGCGACATGCTTCAGCGGCTGACCAACCACGTGCTGCCGTCGACCACCCACCGCGTGGTGAACCCCGCCCCCGAGCGGCGCGGCCGTTCGCGCTATTCGATGCCGTTCTTCCTCCATCCCGCGCCCGATTTCCTCATCGCGACGCTGCCCGGCTGCGTGACCGCGGACAATCCCGATCGCTATCCGACGCCGATCACCGCGCACGACTATCTGCACGAGCGGCTGGTGGAGATCGGGCTCGCGGCGCCGACCCGTCCATCCTGACGCGGCGGGAGGGATGGTGACCCCGGCGCGATTCGAACGCGCGGCCCTCAGATTAGGAATCTGATGCTCTATCCGGCTGAGCTACGGAGTCTCCGCCGCAGGCCTATCGACCGCGCTCCCCGCCGTCCAGCGACCCGCCCGAAAAATCAGTTGCTGCGCTCGGGCGGCGTGACCGGCAGCGGAAGCGGCGCGACCGGCACGCCGTCCTGCGCCAGCGACCTTGCCTCCGCGAGCGTCGCCTGGCCGTGGATCGTCGCCTGCGGCTCGGTCCCCTCGTGCATCGCGCGGGCGCGATCCGCGAACCGCTTGCCGACCCAGGTCGAGCCTTCCAGCGCCTTGGCCTGCGCGGCGGCGAGACCGGCGAGCGCCGCCTTGACCTGGCCCGGCTCCGG
>NZ_CAHJWW010000140.1 GCF_903643035.1 Sphingomonas bacterium
ACGCGCACCGAGCCCGCCGGATACTCCTCCTCGTGGCGCTCGTGCGCGAACCCGCTGGCGCTGACCGGCACGCGGTTCTCGACCGGCATGGCGGCAAGTTTGGCGCCGCTGACCCGGACCATGTCGACGGCGACCGTGCGCGGCCGATCTAGCGTCTCCATCCGGATACCGTGGAGGCGCAGCCGCGCGATCACATCGGGATCGGCCGCCGATACCCAATAGGCCGTCGGCGGTACAATCGTCTCACCGGGGCTGGAGCCGTAGAGCGGATAGTCGGCCGCCGGGGCGGGGCGACCGGTCCAGCGCAGCTCGACTCCGCCCGAGACCGCCGACTGGAACCGCTCGCTCGTCATCGGCAGGAAATGGACGGTGCGGACCGGATCGGCGCGCGGTCGCCACGTCAGCGTCATCGATCCCCGCGCGGCACGGTCGGCGATGGTCGCCTGCTTCAGCGCCGCACCGTCGTCGGCGAGCGTCCGCAGAGTCGCCGCGAGCAACGTGTAGTCGCCGAGCACGCGCCGGCGGTACGGCTTCAGCGAGTGATCCTCCACAAGGACGGCGGGCATGTGGCGCAGATCACCGTAGCCGTGCGAGAAGTTGGCCGCGAAGTGCGGCAACGCCAGGCCTTTGGGGGGATCGCGATCGTCCAGCGCCAGCACCAGCGGCCCGGGTACGTGGCCCTCCGCTTCCAACGCCGCATCGACGCGCGGGCGGTAAACCTGCTCCAGCCAGCGGTTCGCGGCCGGGGAGTGCGCGTACGGCGCGTCCTGGAAGCCGAAGGTGACGTCATACTGGAAGTCGAGGCCGTCCGAGACGTGCAGGTCGAGGTAGAGCGCGGGATCGGTCCGGTCGATCAGCCGCAGCATCGCCTGCATCTCCGGCGCGTCCGCCTTCATGTAGTCGCGATTGAGGTTGATGTTCTGGGCCGTCGTCCGCCAGCCCTGCGAAATTGGGCCGCGCTGGTTGGGGCGGTTGTACGGCGAACTCCGTTCGTGGCCGTCGACGTTGAAGACCGGCACGAACAGGAAATTGACCCGGTCCAGCGGCGCGTCGCCACCGCGCAACGCGATGTCGCGCAGCAGCATCAGGCCGGCATCCTTGCCGTCGATCTCGCCCGGATGGATGCCGGCCTGCACGAGCAGCACCGGCTTTGCGGGATCGAGTGCGGCGGCGTCCTTGGTCGCGATCACGACGATCATGTCGCGGCCCTGCGGCGTGCGGCCGAAGGTCTCGACACGGATCAGCGGCGACGCCGCCGCCAGCCGGTCGATATAGGCGCGCGTCTCGGCATAGGAGGGCGTGGCGGTGAAACCGGTTCTCTCGGCGGGCGTGATCCAGGGGTCGCCGGACTGGGCGACGAGCCGCTCGCTTCTGCCCTGCCACGCCGGGACCGGCGGCAGCGGGGCGCGATCCTGGTCGGTCGCGCGCGTCGCCGCGGCCCCGGCACCGGCCAGACACAGCGTGAGCGCGGCGGCGAGCGGCCGACGTCCGCCGCGCCGGATCACTTCAGGAACGGCCCGGGCACGCCGCTGATGCTGACGAAGTTGATCTGCGCGATCTTGCCGCCGCGCAAGGCTGCGTAGCCCATCACCATGTCATGCTCCTCTCTGCCATTGTCGACCGAGTCGATGAGATGGTAGGTGAAGATCTTCGAACCGTCCGGCGAAGAGAAGGATTCGAGGAAGGGCAGTTTGATCTCCACTGCGCTCGCGCGTTTCTGGATCATGCGGAAGTGGCTTGCGAGGTCGTCGAGACCTTTGGCGCTGTCTTTTCCGTTAATCCGCATTACCGCATCTTCGGTGAAGTATTGCGCGAAGCTGTCACGGGTGAAGCCGTCAGGCTGGCGGAACGCCGCGTTCCACCACACGAACATGCGCGTCAGCACGTCGTCGGCGACGGGATGGGCGAAGACCATCGGCGAACGCGCAGCCGGCGCCGCGTCCGCCGGGGCGGCGAGCGCCGCACCCGCCGCCAGAGACAGAAAAAACACCTTCATCGCTTCATCCCCCGGCAGACCCGGCCGCCCGCGGCAACGTTCGTCAATCGCGCCCCGCGATCAACGACGAGCCGGGTACACTTCGTTGCGACGGACGCAAACGACCGCAATCTCTCGCTCAGCCGACCGCCGCCGTCGCCTCGATCTCGATCAGGAACTCTGGCAGCGCCAGTGCCGCGACCCCGATGAAGGTGTTGGGAGCGGGCGCGGCGCCGGCGTAGAATGCGCCGATCTCCGGCAGCACGATGCCGAGCTTGTCCGGCCGATGATCGACGACAAAGGTGCGCAACGCCACGATGTCGGCCGGCGTGGCGCCGACCTCTGCCAGGACGGCCTTCAAGTTGGCGAGTACCTGACGCGTCTGCGCGGCGAGATCGCCGGGACCGACGACCTCACCCGTGGCGTCCCACGCGACCTGGCCGGCAAGGTATAGCGTCCGGCCTCCCTCCTGCAGCGTGGCGTGCGAGAAGCCGTAGCCGACGCTGTCGTAAAGGCTCGGCGGATTGATGCGGCTGATCGGCATGGCGATGGGCTCCCAGGGTTAATCCACGATCTCGAGCGGATTGCCGAACGGGTCGCGGACATAGAGGTTCTTCTTGCCCGCGAGCGGCCCGTCCGAGAGCGCGATGACCTCCATCACCGTGCAGCCCTTCGTCGCCAGGTAGCGCGCCGCCTTGTCGACATCGTCGACGCGCAAGCCGAGATGATGACCGCCGATGTCGCAGACCCGCGGTGGTCGGGCCGTCCGATCGACCGGAGCATCGTACTGGGCCAGCTGCAGGTTGAGCCCGTCGGTGAGCTTGAGCATGACAAGCGTCAGCCGAGCGCCCGCGACGCCGACATGAGCCTCCATCCAGTCCCGACCGTCCGGCATGGCCGGCAGGTCGGCCGCATCGATCGGACCGATCCGAAACAGCTCCTCCGCCCCGAACGCGTCGCTGTAGAAGGCGATCGCGGCGGCGAGATCGGCGACGGTGAAAGAGACGTGGTCGGCACCCAGCAGACGGGGCCGATCCGCATCAGGTGGACTGGTCGTTTGCGTCATCGCGAGCTCCGTCGGCTGGGGGATCGGATCAGTGCGGGCTGGCAGCCTGTAGGACACGTCGGCGCGGCTCAATCCTCCGCGTCGGGCGAGTTCGTTGCGGCTGCCGCAAGGTCCGCGGCCGCGACGAAATCGCCGATGCGGACCGGGCGGACGGGGAACCGCGCGGTGAACCCGCCGATCGCGCCGACCTGCTCGCCGCGCCGGCGGGCGATCTCGCGCATCAGCGGGGCTTCGCACGACCGGCCTTGGCAGAGGCCCATTCCGCAGCGCGTCGCGAGCTTGATCGCGCTGGGCGCGTCGACTTCGGTCAGCGCAGCGGATACTGACCCGTAGGAGACGTCCTCACACCGGCACAGGATCGTCTCCGGCGCCACCGCGCGCGCGAGCATCGGACCGGGATCGGCGACCGCGGCGAGCAGGTCGGCGAAGCGACGCTGTCGCGCAAGCCGCCGGCGCACGGGCGTCGCGGCTCGTTCGGCGGCGGCTTGGTCGAGCTTGCCGAGGCGGCGCAGGATGCCGATCGCCGCCAATCGCCCCTCCTCAAGAGCGGAAGCCGCCCCGGCGACGCCGCTCGTCTCGCCGGCGATCGCGAGGCCGCCGACGCTGGTCCGCATCCACTCGTCGTGACGGGTCCGCCAGCCGCCGGCAGGCTGCGCCCACGCGGAGGCGGCGCCGGCCAGCCGCGTCAGGTCGGATTGGGGGACGAAGCCGTAGCACAAGGCCACGCGATCGCACGGCACGCTCAGCTTGGCGGCGCCGGAGGCGAACGTCGCCTCCGCGACGCGGCCATCGCCCGACATGCCGGCGAGCGGAAGCCCGTAGCGGATCGGCACGCGGTGGCGGCGCAGCACGCGCACCGCGTCCGCCGCCGCCAGCAACGGGCCGAGATGGCGCGCCGCGGTGGAGACACGCGACAGCAGGACTCTCAAGGCCCGCGACAAAGGCTGGTCGAATGCGACCAGGGCCACCTCGCCGCCCGCCGAGACGATCTGGGAGGCCACCACCAGCATGAGCGGGTGTGTCCCGGCGAACACGAAGCGGTGGCCGGGAACGAGCTGCTGCGCCTTGACGAAGGCCTGCACGCCGCCCGCCGCCATTACGCCCGGCAGCGTCCAGCCCGGCAAGGGCACCGGCAGGTCGTAGCAGCCAGCGGCGACGAGCACCTCGCGACCCGCGAGGCGAAGCACGTCCCAGGGGCCGGACGCCCGCACCGCGAAGCCGTCCGCGTCGCGCGCCAGCCCGATCACCGACCGGCCGCCGAACCAGACCGCCGGACGGGTCGACTCGAACGCGGCGAGTTCCGCCTTGACGTCGCGATAGCCGTCTCCGCCGAGCCAGTCGGCGACGTCGACGCCCGATGCGGGCTGGCGCAGGATCTGGCCGCCGGGGCGCTGCTGCTCGTCGATCACCGCGATCGAGAGGCCGTACGGTGCCAGCGTCCGCGCCGCCGCCAGGCCGGCGGGGCCGCCCCCGACGATGACCACGTCGAAATTCACCGGTTCAGTCATCGGCGCCCGTCCCGGTCTCGACGACCATCGCGTCCTCCGCCGCGACCAGGCACGCGCGCAGGCGGCGGACCGCCTCCGATCCGGCACGCCGCACCGCGACAAAACACTCGCTACACGTTCCCATGTTGCAGAACATCCCGTGCGGATTGCCAGTGGCGCCCCGCCGGAACGCGATGAAGCCCGCCGCCAGCATCGCCGATGCCACCGTCTCGCCGGCATAGGCTTCCACGACGTGGCCGTCGACCCGCAGCCAAATGCCGCGCCCGCGCGTCACACCCCGCTCAATCCGGCTGCTCATCCCATGAACCCGTTGAGATGCTCCAGCCGCGCCGGCGAGAGCACGGCCAGCGCCTCGGCTGTCGCGGACCGATCCGTGTCCAGCATCGCCTGCGCGACCAGCCGCGCAAAGGTCGGGCCGAGCGTGAACGCGGAGCCGCCCGCGGCGACGAACAGGCCGGGCGCCCGCGGGACCTCGCCGACGATCGGCAGCTGGTCGGCCGTGATCGCGGTCGCGCCGGTCCAGCTGCGCAACAGGTTGAGGTCGGCAACCGCCGGGACGGTATCGATCGCGGCTCGCAGGTTGCCGACCAGCGACGCTTCGATCGCCTCGGGCGTCTGGCCAGGATCAAAGGCGCCGGTCGAATCGCGACGGAGCCGCGCCGGCCAGCCGCCGCCGATCAACACGTTGCCGGCGTGGGTCTGTTTCATCGACAGGCGGCGGCCGACGTGCTGCACGAGGTGCGGCAGGAACGGCGCCACGCGCTCGGTCGCGTTCATCGTCAGCGCGACCGGGAAGATCGGCAGGTGGATGTTGGCGAGTGCCGCGACGCGCCCGCTCCACGCACCCGCGGCGATCAGCACCCGTTCCGCGACGACCGTCTGCTCCGTGTCGCCCTGGCGCAGGACGACGCTGAAACCCGGGCGCCGCGCGTCCAGCGCGATGACCCGCGTCCCCGTGCGCAGCTCCGCGCCCGCGGCCTGCGCGCGCCGGACATAGGCTGGAATGACGCTGCGTGGGTCGGCGTGGCCCTCGTCGGCGAGGAAGCTCGCCGCGATGATCGCGCCGGACAGGTAGGGCGCGATCCGGCGCGCCTCGTGGCCGTCGACCAGCCGCGTGCGCAGGCCCGCCGCCGTCTCGCGTCGCACCTTGGCTTCGAGGAGGGCGACCTCGCCAGCCGTCTCCGCGACCATCAGACCGCCTTCCTGCCGGACGTGCAGATCGGACCCCAGCGCCGCCTCCAGTCCCGCCCAGTCGTCGATCGCCATGCGGCTGATCGCGGTGATGCGGGCCGCCTCGTCCGCCATCCGCTCGCCGTTCTCGAGGAAGCGGCGTTCGATCTGGAAGTGCAGCGATCCGGCGTTCTGGCCCGAAGCCCCGACGTTGGGATGGCCCGCGTCGACGAGCAGCACCGACGCACCCGCCCGCGCGCCGTGCCAGGCGGCGGCGGCGCCGATCAGGCCGGCACCGATCACGAGCATGTCGACGCGGGCCACACTCATGCGGTCGCGGCGCCGGACGGCGGCGCGCGCAGGGGAGAGACGAGCAGGCTAACCAGCACCACCGTCGCGCTGTTGAGGATCAGCGCCGCCAAGCCGGGCTCCCAGCCCGGCAGCGCGGCGTGCCAGAACGCGATCGCCGCGGGGTGCAGCAATGCCAGATACCCGACCACCAGCCCGGCCAGCACGCCGAGCGCCTGGGCGCGCGCCCAGATCAGCGCCAGCACGCCTCCCGGCGCCAGCATCCCGATCGACGCATAGGCCGAAAGCCCGATCTTGACGATCGATCCGCTCGCGCCGAGTGTCAGGTACACGGCGCACCCGGCGAAGCCGATCATCGCCAGCCGCGAGATCAGCAACGTCGTGCGCGGATCGCGCTCGCCCATTGCCGGGCGCACGATGTTGCGCGCGAAGATCGTTCCCGCCGTCATCAGCAGCACCGACCCCGGCACCAGAGCCAACAGCGAGGCCGTCCCCGCGAGCAGACCGACCAGCCATGCGGGATAGCGCGACGCCACGAACTGGAGCAGCGCCGCATTGGGATTGCCGCCCGGCACGTCGGTACCGGCGACGATCACCGCAAAGCCGAGCAGGATGATGAAGAAGTAGGACAGCGAGTAGATCGGCTGCCAGATCGCGTTCTGCCGCAGCGCGCGCTCGCCGGAGGCCGCATAGCTGAGCTGGAACATGTGCGGGAAGAACCAGGTGCTCGCCGCCACGTTCAAGGCCGAGGTGATAAACCACCCGGTGGTGAGCCCCGCAGCCGGATCGGCCCCCGGAAAGGCGCCCAGTCCCGGACGGAGCTGCTCGGCCCGGCGGAACAGATCGGCGATCGATGCCGCGCCGACATGGCCGGCGGCGCTGAAGCTCAGCGCGATCACCAGCGCGATCATCAGCACGTCCTTGACACCGGCCGCGAACGCCGCCGAGCGCAACCCGGCGAGGAACACGAACGCCAGCATCAACACCGCCGCGGCGACCACGCAGGGAGCCGCGCCGACGGCGTGGCCGACGGTGAGCTGGAGCACCAGGCTGAGCGCCGTCAACTGAACCTCGACGTAGACAACCGTCGCGAACAGGCCGGCGAGCGCGACCACGACGCCGAGCCATTCGGCGTCGTAGCTGAGCGCGAAGAAATCCGCCTGCGTGACCAGGCCGTGGCGGCGGCCCGCGCTCCAGATCCGCGGCGTCAGCCAGTAGCCGAATGCGGACGCGAGCGAGACGGACGTGAGGGCGAGGTAGGCCGGCGCGCCATAGACCCAGGCGAAACCCGAGATGCCGAGCACGGCGAAGGTAGTGTAGATTTCGCCGGCATTGACGAACCAGAATATCAGGAGCCCGAGCCGGCGTCCCCCGATCGCCCACTCCTCGACGTCC
>NZ_CAHJWW010000141.1 GCF_903643035.1 Sphingomonas bacterium
CGCGCCCGCCAGCGCCAGCGCCGCGACCGCCGCGCCCGCTCGCGTCGCCGCCGATCCCGTCATCCGCACCCTCACTCGCCGTCGAACAGCGCCGCCAGCTGCTCGACCATCGTCCCGCCGAGCTGCTCCGCGTCCATGATCGTCACCGCGCGCGCGTAGTAGCGCGTCACGTCGTGGCCGATGCCGATCGCCACCAGCTCGACCGGCGACTTGCCCTCGATCCAGCCGATCACCTGGCGCAAATGCCGCTCCAGATACGAGCCCGAGTTCACCGACAGCGTCGAATCGTCCACCGGCGCCCCGTCGGAGATCACCATCAGGATGCGCCGCTCCTCGCGCCTGGCCATCAGCCGGCCGTGCGCCCACAGCAGCGCCTCGCCGTCGATATTCTCCTTCAGCAGCCCCTCGCGCATCATCAGGCCCAGATTGGCGCGCGCGCGCCGCCACGGCTCGTCGGCCTGCTTGTAGACGATGTGTCGCACGTCGTTCAGCCGCCCGGGCTGCGGCGGGCGACCCGCGGCCAGCCACGCCTCGCGAGACTGGCCGCCTTTCCACGCGCGGGTGGTGAAGCCGAGGATCTCGGTCTTGACGCCGCACCGCTCCAGCGTGCGCGCAAGGATATCCGCGCTGATCGCCGCGATCGAGATCGGCCGGCCACGCATCGATCCCGAATTGTCGATCAGCAGCGTCACGACCGTATCGCGGAAATCGGTCTCGCGCTCGATCTTGTAGCTCAGCGACTGGCCGGGGCTAGTGACGACGCGCGCCAGCCGGGCGGCGTCGAGCATTCCCTCCTCCTGGTCGAAGTCCCACGAGCGGTTCTGCTGCGCCATCAGCCGCCGCTGGAGCCGGTTGGCGAGTTTCGACACCGTCGATTGCAGATGCACGAGCTGCTGGTCGAGATAGGCGCGCAGCCGCACCAGCTCGTCGGCTTCGGCAAGGTCGGTGGCGGCGACCACCTCGTCGAACCGTGTCGTCCACGGCTTGTAGTCGAACTGCGGGCCGACATCGGCGGGCGGGCGATTGGGGCGCGTGGGCTGCATCCCCTCTTCGCCCTCGTCGCCGGGCTCGCCATCGAGGTCGTCGGGATTGTCCTCGCCCTCCTCGCTCGCGTCGCCTTCCTGTTCGTCGCCCTGTTGCTGCTCGCCCCGCGCCTCGACCTGGGTTTCGCCCTCGGCGCCCTGGCCTTCGCCCTGCTCGCCCTCGTCCTCGTCCTCGTCCTGCTCCTCGCCGCCTTCCTCGTCCTCGCCGCCCTCGTCCGCCTCGTCGGGCAGCCTCTCGCCCTCGATGAGCTCCAGTTCCTCCAGCAGCCGGGTGGCGAGCCCCTGGAACGCGCGCTGGTCGTCGACCGCGAGCGCCAGCGCGTCGAGGTCGGCACCGGCCTTTTCCTCCACCCAGTCGCGCACCAGCGCCACGCCCATCGTCGCCGCGGCCGGAGGCGCCTCACCGGTCAGCCGCTCACGCACCATCAGCGCGAGCGCGGTTCCCAGCGGAACCTCGTCACGGCTGCGCGCGCGCGTGATCGGGTCCGAGCGCAAGCGGACGTCGAGCGCGGTGGCAAGGTTGTCGGTGATCCCCGCATAGCCGCGACTGCCCAGCGCCTCGACCCGCGCGCCCTCAACCGCGTCGAATACCGATCGCGCCACCGCCTCGCCGGGCGCGGCGCGCGCGTGGAGCGCGACATCGTGATGCCGCAGTCTGAGCGCGAACCCGTCCGCGAACCCGCGCGCCTCGGCCACCTGCGCGGGCGGCAGCTGGCGCGCGGGCATCGGCACCTTGAGGTGCTTACCCGACTGCACCGGCGCGTCGGCGGTGAAGGCAAGCTCCACCTCCGGCTCCGCCGCGAGCGCGCGCGCCGTGCCGGCGAGCACGGCCTTGAACCGGTCGAGGGGGGTTTCGGCGGACATTACCAGAGCACCTTGCAGCCGAACGCGGCGATCTCGGGGTCGCGAGTGATGACGGTCATGTCCTCGGTCAGCGCCTGCGCCGCGATGAGCCGATCGAAGGGATCACGATGGCAGCCCATAAGGACTCCGGCATGGTGCGCATGATCCATCGTCACCGCCAACGAGGAGAAGCTATCGCCCGCAAGTGCGTCACGGTATACGGCAAGTATCCCGGCCAGCGCCGACAGCTTGCCAAGCCTGACCTTGTTGGCAATCTCGTAGATGCTCACAGCACTCACCACGACACTGCCGTCCAATATCGCAGTCGAGGCGACGGAAGAGAGCTGCGGGTCCGCAAGCCACCACCAGACGAGCGCGTGCGTATCCAGCAGATAGGCGCTCAACGTCGGCTCGGATCGATGTCTTGGCGCTCGAAGGCGTCGAGTTCCTCGTCGGAGAAGGTCGGCTCGAACCAGATATCGCTCGGTACGTCCTTGAGCAGATGCTTGAACCGGCCGGGCTGACGCTTCGGCTTTCCCGCCGGCATGATCGGCACCAGCCGCACCTTAGGCTCGCCGGCCTTGGCGAGTACGATGTCCTCGCCCGCGCTCGCGCGATCGATAAGCCGCGACAGGTGCGTCTTAGCCTCGTGAACGTTGAACGTCGTCTGCGGATCGGCTTCGGCCATGCTGCACCTCTGGCGGACTAACTAGCTTAGTCCATCGTGGCCATCAAGCCTTCCCCACCACGCTCTCCGGCAGGTCCTTCCCGAACACGCGCTGGTAGTATTCCGCCACCAGCGGCCGTTCCGCCTCGTCGCACTTGTTCAGGAACGACAGCCGGAAGGCGAACCCCGCGTCGCCGAAGATCAGCGTGTTCTGCGCCCAGGTTATGACGGTGCGCGGACTCATCACCGTCGATATGTCGCCGTTGATGAAACCGCGGCGGGTAAGGTCGGCGACCTTCACCATCTGGTCGACCGTCTTCTTGCCCTCGGGCTTGTCGTACTCGCCAGATTTGGCCAGCACGATCCGCGCCTCGACCGCGGCGGGCAGGTAGTTGAGCGTCACGACGATGTTCCAACGGTCCATCTGGCCCTGGTTGATCTGCTGCGTCCCGTGGTACAGCCCGCTCGTATCGCCCAGCCCCACCGTGTTGGCGGTGGCGAACAGCCGGAACCAGGGACTCGGCCGGATCACCCGGTTCTGGTCGAGAAGCGTCAGCTTGCCCTCCGTCTCCAGCACGCGCTGGATCACGAACATCACGTCCGGGCGACCCGCGTCGTATTCGTCGAACACCAGCGCGGTCGGCGTCTGCAGCGCCCAGGGGAGCAGCCCCTCGCGAAACTCCGTCACCTGATGCCCGTCGCGCAGCACGATCGCGTCGCGCCCGACAAGGTCGATGCGGCTGATGTGCGCGTCGAGGTTGATGCGGATGCACGGCCATTTGAGCCGCGCGGCCACCTGTTCGATATGCGTCGACTTGCCGGTACCGTGATAGCCCTGCACCATCACGCGGCGGTTGTGCGCGACCCCCGCCAGCACCGCGAGCGTCGTGTCGGGATCGAAGACATAGGCGGGGTCGAGGTCCGGCACCCGCTCGTCCGCTTCGCTGAAGGCGGGCACGGCCATGTCGATGTCCAGCCCGAACAGCTCGCGCACGTTCGCCATCCGGTCGGGCGCGTCGAGGATGGTGGTGGTGGCGGTGTCGGGAGTATTGGGAAGATCGGTCATGCGGGCCTCGTATCCGTCCAACGCCTTGGGGCCAAGCCCGCTCCTGTTCCAACGCCGTTCCCACCGACGATCATGCGCGATGGCGTCGTGCGATCGATGGCGACCGGGGTGTCAGGCGAAGGCCGGGGCTTGGCGGAGCTGCTGATAGGCGTCGATGACACGGCGCAGCGCGTCCTCGTGGCCGCGGTCGCCGCCGTTGCGGTCAGGATGGTATTGGCGGACGAGTTCGCTGTACCGTCGTCGCAGCGCGGTCCGGTCCGCATCGGGGGCGAGGCCCAGCACCTGTAGACTTGCGCGATCCTGTCCCGACAGCGGCTTGCCGTCCGGCCGGTCGGCGGCGGGTTCGCGGCGATAGCGCGTGGCGATCGCGTCCAACGGATCGGCGAAATCTCCCCAGCGAGGAGCCCGGTCGCCGCCCATCGCGGAAAAGGCGCGCGATTCGCGCTCCCACCCGGATACCGGGCTCTGCGCGCGGTAGATCTCGTCCGACGTCATCCCGTCGAAGAAATTATATCCCGCGTTGAACGCGCGGACATGGTCGAGGCAGAACCAGCGGAACGCCGGCGGTCCCCGGTCGCCGCCACTGCCGCTCGGCGCGCCTTCCAGCGGCGGAGCGCGGAACTCGCCAGCCTGCGCGCACCCGGGATAGCCGCATGGCCGATCGCTCCCTTCTACCCGTCCGTGAAACCGGCTAACCGGCTTTTCCTTTCTGTCCGTCGTCCGCGCCACCTGGCCCCCTCACGCCAAACTAAGGATATAGGCGCGATGCCCGATCCCGCTACCGCCGTTCCGCCCGGCCCCGTCGAGGCCGCGATCCGCGAGCGGCTGGTCGCCGACCTCGCGCCGACCCTGCTCGAGGTGGTGAACGAAAGCGCGCTCCACACTGGCCATCGCGGTGACGACGGGTCGGGAGAGTCGCACTTCCGCGTGGAGATCGAGGCCGCCGCCTTCGCGGGCCGGTCGCGCGTGGAGCGCCAGCGGCTCGTCAACCGGGCGCTGGCCGAGTTGCTGGACGGCCGCATCCACGCGCTCGCGATCCGGGCGCGTGCTCCGGGAGAGCGGGCGTGACATACAGGCTCTGGTACTGGCCGGGTCTCCAGGGGCGCCGCGAGTTCGTCCGGCTGGCGCTGGAAGCGGCGGGCATCGCGTACGAGGATTGCGCGCAGACCCGCGACGTCGACGCGCTGCTGGCCGACATGGCCGCCCGCACCGGGCGCGCCGTTCGCGCCGCCCTATCTGGAGTCCGACGGCCTGGCGATCGCGCAGGTCGCGAACATCCTGGCCTACCTTAGCGCCCGGCACGAGCTGGAGCCGAGCGCGACGGCGGACCGTTACTGGACCAGTCAGCTCCAGCTGACGATCACGGACATGGTGGCGGAGGTGCACGACGTGCATCACCCAGTCGACCACGGCGCCTGGTACGACGAGCAGCCGGAGGCGCTCCGCGCCGCGGCCCAGTTCCGCGAGGAGCGCCTGCCCAGATACCTCGGCTATTTCGAGGCGGCGCGACGTGGAGGCATCGGTGACTGGCTGATCGATGACCGCTGGACCCATGTCGACACCTCGCTGTTCCAGATGGTCGAGGGGTTGCGCTACATGTTCCCTCGCCGGATGGCCTCGATCGAGGGCGACTATCCGGGACTGGTGGCGATACGCGATCGGGTCGCGGAGCTGCCGGGCATCCACGCCTATCTCACGAGCGGCCGGCGGCAGGCGTTCAACGAAAACGGCATCTTCCGCCATTATCCGGAACTCGACGGGGAGTGACCGGACCCGTCGTCCTGCGTACGCCCCGCCCAGCGGCGCGCATCCTGCTGGTGGACGGCGCCGGCCGCGTGCTGCTGTTCCGCTTCACCGTGCCGGGGCGGGCGCCGTTCTGGGTGACGCCGGGCGGGGCGCTCGATGCGGGCGAGAGCTACGGCGAGGCCGCGCGGCGCGAGCTGCGCGAGGAGACCGGGATAGCGATTGATCCGGGGCCGGAAGTGGCGCGCCGGATCGCGGACTTCGAGACGGTCGAGGGCGTGCCCGTCACCGCGGACGAACGCTATTTCCGCGTCGACATCGAAACGGCGCAGGTCGACCCGGCCGGTCATACCGAGCTGGAGCGGCGAGTGATGACGCACTGGCGCTGGTTCGCCCCCGACGAGCTGGCGGGGCACGATGCCGCGGCGGAAGGGTGCATCTATCCGGCGGACCTCGCCGACCTGCTGGCGCAGACCGACAGACGGTGACGGGAGCATCCGCCATGCCGCTTGCCCGCATCCCGCTGTCGACCGGCGTGGAGCTCGACGTCGCGATCGCGGGCGACCCCGGAACACCGCCCATAATCCTGCTGCACGGTTTTCCCGAGTCGCACCGGACGTGGCGGCATCAGATCCCCGCGCTCGCCGGCGACCACTACGTCATCGCGCCCGACCAGCGCGGCTATGCCCGCTCGTCCAAGCCCGAGGGGATCGCCGCTTATGCGCCGGACCGGATCGTCGGCGACTTGATGGCGCTCGCCGACCATCTGAACCTCGCGCGGTTCACGCTGGTGGGGCATGATTGGGGCGGCGCGATCGCGTGGATGGCGGCGCTTGGCCGACCCGACCGGGTGGAGCGGCTCGCCATCGTCAACGCGCCGCATCCCTTCCTCTTCCAGCGCGCCCTGTTCGACGTACCCGAGCAGCGCGCGGCGGGCCAGTATATCCGCGCCTTTCGCGGCGGGCTGGAAGCGCACGTCGAACGGATCGGGCTCTCGGCGTTCCTCGATGAGGTTTTCTCGCGCCATGTCGATCCGACGCGGATGGCTGGGGAGAAGCCCGCCTACCTGGACGAATGGAGCCAGCCCGGCGCGATGACGGCGATGCTCAACTGGTACCGCGCGAGCCGGGTGATCGTTCCCGCACCCGGCGAGCACCGGTCCCGCCCGGCCCTTCTGGACGCGCCATTTCCGCCGGTGATCCAGCCGACGCTGGTGATCTGGGGGATGGACGATCCCGCGCTGCTGGCGGAACCGAACCTTGACGGGCTGGAGACGCTGGTGCCCGATCTTGCGGTCGAACGGCTCGACGGCGTCGGACATTTCGCGCCGTGGGAGGCGCCGGAGCGGGTGACGGCGATACTGCGGGCCTGGCTGGCCGAGAAGGATGGGCGCGCGGGCTGAGAGCATTCCCGCTTGCCCGTCATCCCTGCGTGCGGCGCGCCACCATGCACAGCTGGCGCAACTGCCCGCGAAGGCTCGGTCCCTGGAGCTGTGCGTCGACGCCGTTGTAATCCTCGGTCTTCAGAACCTTCGTGATCTCCGCGATCGTGCGACAGTCGCCGTCGCGCGCGAGCTGGAAGGCGCGTTCCAGTAGGTTGACGTTATGGGCCATCGGGGAACTCCTGGTGCGCGCGCCGATCGGCAGGCTTTCCCGATCCTAGGCTCGATCGCCGCCGGCGTCACCCGCCCCGTCCCGCGCGCATCAACGCTCCGCCGCGTCATCCTCTCTCCTGGGCGGACGAGCGAGCAGCGCGCGCACCACCGCGCCGGACTCCTCGCCCGCCAGCAGGCGGCAGACCGCGTCCGTCACCGGCATGTCGATGCCCGCCGCGACCGCCGCCGCGAGCAGCACGGGCG
>NZ_CAHJWW010000142.1 GCF_903643035.1 Sphingomonas bacterium
GCGCTCGATGCGATGGTCGCGCCCGACGCCGCCGCGCTCGCGCCGAGTTGCCGGCGGCGGAAGAACAGCTCGGTCCAGCCGCCCACCATAGCGGCGTTCGCCAGCCACAGTCCGACCGCCGTGTCGCGCGCCGCGCCGGATGGCCGGCGCAGCAGCCTGTAGCCGCCGACCGCAAGCCCCGTCTCCAGCAGGGGCCATACCGCGCCGAACGCGGCGTCCGGCGGCGTGTAGCCCGGCTTGTCGAGCCGCCCGTACCAGCGCCGGATGCCCGGATGCGACCGGTCGGGCGCGTTGCGGCGGCCAAGCACGGCGCTGGTCCCCAGCACGGCGGCGACGATCGCGAACGCGACCGGGCGGGACAGGCCGCGCCCGTTCGCGTCATCGGCCATCGGTGCTGCCATGTCGTCGTCCTCGCGGTCGAGGCGACCGTCGGGGACCAAGCGAAGGGGAGGCCGGGACGTTCCCGCATCGCCCCGAACCGCGCCACGACCGGATCAGCGCGACCCGTCGGCCGCCTCGCGCAGGTCGGGGAAGCCGTAGGTCGACGGCTCGTCCTCGAACGTCCCGCGCGCGAACACCGCCGTGTCGCCCGGCATCACCTCCGCCTGCGCCCACCGGTCCCAGCCGAAATGGATGAAGTCCGGGGTGCCGAAGACCCGGACGGCGCGCGTGTATTCATCGCCGCGGAAGGCCACGAAGTGGAGAGCGCACCGCCGCACAGGCTCGTGCGTCAGTTGATCGGCACCCCTCCCGTCACGGCGACGATCGCGCCCGTCATGTAGCTCCCCTCGGCCGAGGCGAGCAGGACATAGGCGGGGGCAAGCTCGGCGGGCTGGCCCGCGCGACCGACCGGCGTGTCCTGGCCCAGCTTCTCGAGTTCGCCTGGCGACTTGGCGATCGGCTGGATCGGCGTCCATACGGGGCCGGGCGCGACCGCGTTGACGCGGATGCCCCCGGGCGCGAGCAGGTTCGAAAGCCCGACGGTCAGGCTGGAGATCGCCCCCTTCGTGGCGGCATAGACGATCATGCTCTTCGTCGCGATCTTCGCCTGCTCGCTGGTGGTGTTCACGATCGCGGAGCCCGGCTTCATGTGCGGCGCGGCGGCCTTGGCCAGGCGGATCATCGCAAAGACGTTGGCCGCGAACGCGCCCTGCATCTCGTCGTCGTCGATGGTGTCGAGCCCTTCGTTCATCGTCTGAGCGGCGGCATTGTTGACCAGCACGTCGATCCCGCCCAGTTCCGCGACGGTGCGCCCGACCAGTTCCGCGCAACGGTCCCGATCGCGGATGTCGCCCGGCAGCTGCACGCATCGCCGCCCGGCCTTCTCCACCCATGCCCTCGTCTCGTAGGCATCGACCTGTTCGTCGGGAAGGTAGGAGATCGCGACGTCCGCGCCCTCGCGCGCATAGGCGATGGCAACGGCGCGACCGATCCCGGAATCGCCACCGGTGACGAGCGCCACCTTGCCGGCGAGCAGTCCCTTGCCGACGTAGCTCTCCTCTCCGTGGTCGGGCTTGGTCCGCATGTCGGCCTCCAGGCCGGGCCGCGGCTGTTGCGGCTCGTCGGAAAAGGTCGCGGGCTGGCTGGCGCGGGGATCGTCGGTCATCGGTGCTCCTGCATGCATGTCCACGTCCACAACGGCCGATGCGCCGTACCGCTCCCCAACGACCGATGGTCCGGTCCGGCGTCATCGGGACCATGGAGCGACACGGCCCGCCTAATGCCACGACCCCGGCGCTATGACGGGGCGCATCCGGTCGCTAGAAGTCGGGGAACGGGTTGCCGACGAGAGGACATCGCATGAGTCGCATCCACATCCCGGCCGCGATCCCGGCCGTGCTCGGCGCGTTGCTCGCCTGCTCGGCCGCCGGCCCCGCGCACGGTCGGACGCCGTCGCCGGCGATCGCCGCCGCCATAGCCGATCCCGCCCGGCCCGACGCCGACAGGGTCCGCGACGCCAACCGGAAGCCCGCCGAGGTGCTCGCCTTCGCGGGGATCCGACCGGGCATGATCGTTGCCGAGCTGGGCTCGGGCGGCGGTTATTACACCCGCATCCTGGCAAGGGCGGTCGGATCGCGCGGCAAGGTCTTCGCCATCGTCACCGCGGCCCAGGCCGCCCGTCCGAACGGGCTGAAAACGCTCGACGCGATCGCGCTGGCCTACCCGAACGTCGTCGTGGTGACGGTCAGCGACTATGCCCATGCGACGCTGCCGGCGAAGGCGGACCTCTTCTGGACCACCGAGAACTACCACGACTTCCACAACGGCCCGACCGCGGACATCGCCGGCCTGGACCGGGCGGTGTTCGGGAACCTGAAGGCCGGCGGCATCTTCTATGTAGAAGATCACAGCGCCGCGCCCGGAGCCGGCCTTGCGGCCACCTCCACGCTGCACCGCATGGACGAGGACGTCGCGAAGTCGGAGCTGAGATCGGCCGGGTTCAGGCTGGAGGCCGAGGGCGCGTCTCTGCACAACGTTGGCGACGACAGGTCGGCGTCGAACAGCGAGACCGGTCACTTCAACACCGACCGGTTCATGCTGCGCATGAGGAGATAGGAGCCGGCATCACACGGCAGGCGAGGCAGGTCCCGGCGTTCAGCCAAGCCGCAGGAGAGCTTCGGCATTCCCATGCGCGATCAGCGCGCGCTCCCGGTCGGGGATGTCCAGCGTCTCCAGCCAGCGCCGCGCACCGGCCATGGTCAGGTACGGATAGTCGACCGCGAACATGATCCGCCCCGCCCCCAATACCTCACGGCAGAAGTTGAACTGCGGCAGGTACAGCATCCCGCTCGGCGTGACATAGACCTGCTCGCGGTACGTCTCGCTGATGGTACGGCGAAGGCCGGTGGCGGCGGGCGGCATGGTGTCGTCCATCCGCTGGAGCATGAACGGCACCATCTCGCCCCAGTGACCGCTGATGACCCGCAGCTTCGGGTGCCGGTCGAACACGCCCGCCAGGATCAGCCGCACGACCTGCGCTCCCGCTTCGTTGTGCCAGCCGTAACCGAACAGCGACAGCCGCGCCGTCACCTCGGGGGAAAAGCCGCCGTAATAGGGCTGCTGCACCTGTCTCAACGGAGGGCCGGGGTGGACGTAGAGCGGCATGTCGAGCTCGGCCAAGCGGGCGAGCACCGGCTCGAACCGCGGATCGTCGAGGAAGCCGTCGCCTGACGGGCGACCCGCGATCAGCGCGCCGACCGACCCCAGCGCGCGGCAGCGTTCCACCTCCGCCACCGCCGCCGGGACATCGAGCCACGGCAGTGTGCAGAAGCCGCCAAGGCGCGTGGGCGCATGGCGCACCATCGCCGCCAGCCGGTCGTTGGCGACCGTCGCCGCCTGCGCGGGCGCGCCCTGGGCCGGGTGCGTGTAGGACAGGATCTGCATGTCGATCCCATCCGCGTCCATCGCCTTCAGCCGGGCGTCGGGCGTGTCCCTGGTCAACTCGACCGCCCGCCCGGGCGGGTTGTTGCGCGGCCGGTCCTGCGGCGTCGGATCGTCCTGGAACGCGGTGCCCTGATCGAACCAGTAAGGCGCATCCTGCCCGAACATCACGGACGATACCTCCGCCAGCGCGGGGTCGAAGACATGCTCCTCGAGGCAGATGATCCTGATCGTCACGATGCGTACTCCGTCGAAGGCGGCCCTCGTCGCGCGCGGGGACGAACGCGCGAGGCCGGATGCCGAACGGTCTCAAAGCCGGATGCCGGCGGACGTTCCATTCATGGGCGCCGATGATGCAGGCGCCGCGTCAGACGCCGCCCTGGCGGCCCCTGCCGCTCCGGTCCCTAGCCGACCCGTGCGGCGTGCTGTTCGAGCACGATGTTCAACTGGCCCTTCGGCGTCGTTCCGGACACCGTCGCCCGGCCCGCGAAGCTGCTGGCATCATAGGTGCCGGCCCGGACGATGCGGAGCGGCTCACCCTTCTTCTGCGGGCAGGTGAGCGCCTGCGCGTAGCGGCCGTCGGCGACCGTCTGACTGTCGATGCGGCACTGCGCCTTCGGGTCCGGCGCCAGCAGCGCCTCCACCCCCTGCCCGGCGGCGATCCGCTTGTGCTCGGCCTTCGACTTGCCGCGGACCATGCGCGCCAGGAAACCGGGCATTCCGGGCACGGTCAGCTCGACGACGGTGGACGTGACGTCCCAGGCACCGGCCTGCATCGTCTGCGCGGCGGCGACGGGAGCGAGGGCAGTCGCGAGGGCAGTGGCGAGGGCAGTCGCGAGGATGGCGGCGAGGGTGGCGGCGAAGGACCTGGACATCCGCTCGCGGTGTACCGGCGCGACGGATCGCACAACCGCAATTCGCACCGACCGCGTCCTGTCGGCCAATCCGCTTCCGGCCGGCTGATCCATGTCTCATTCGAAGTAGAGGCGGCCTGGCTGAACGGTAGCTCGGGCGTCGGGCTGGACAATCGATCGGCGGCTGGACAGGATACCGCATGACGACGGGGCCTTTGCGACTCCTGGACAAAGGCCGCAAGGCGCTCGCGCCGTGCGGCGCAGTCGATGCGGTCGCGGGGGGACGTGTCACGGGATGGGCATCGGGTCGCGGCGCCCTGCGGGTCGAAGCCTGGCTCGACGGCACCCGCGTCGCCAGTTGCGTGCCGTCGATCCCTCGCCCCGACGTCAAGGTCGCCTATCCGGACCACCTCGACGCGGGCACCAGCGGCTTCGCCCTCGATCTTCCCCAGGCCATGCGCGGCGCCGACTTCATCGGCGAACTGCGTATCGTCGCCAGGCCCGTGCGGCCGTGGCGGCCGAGCGCGACGCTCGCCTCGGTGCGCGTGGCGGGAACCGCGATCTCGGAACGGATGGCCGATGCTCCCGACAGCGGCGTTCGCGGTCCATTCCCGCGGCGCGTCGTGGATGCGATCGCGGCATGCTGGCCGGAAGACTGTGCGGATCTGACGTCCATCGAAGGGCAGCGCCGTTTCGTGGCGCGTCTGTTGCTGGTCATGACGACGCCGGAACTCAATGCCCTGCCCGCTCTTGCGGATTACGCGCGCTATCTGTCTGTCTCGCTCGCGCATTGCCGCTTCGTCGAGCGACACTTCCCGCCAACGAACAGGAATGCGGATCCCGGCTCGAACGACTTCCATTGCAAGCCCAACTCGGTTCGCGAGATCTTCTCGATCGTCCATCAGCTATACGTACTGAAGTCCTGGGGAGTGGAGGGCGACTTCGCCGAGTTCGGCTGTTTCAAGGGGTACAGTTCGGCGATGCTGAGCTTCGCATGCCGGCAGCTCGGCCTGAAGATGCACATCTTCGACTCGTTCGAAGGCCTGCCGCGGACGGAGGGTTCCGGCTATGCGGCGGGACAATATGCCGGTAGCCTTGAGGAGGTTGGCGACCATGTCTCGCGCTTCGGGGCGATCGACGTCGTCACGTTCCACAAGGGCTTCTTCGCCGATACGTTCCGCGACTGGCGACCGCCGCGATTGATGTGCCTGTGGATGGATGTCGATCTGGAGTCGTCGGCTCGGGACCTCATGATCGTCGCCGACAGGCTGAGCCCGCAGGCGAGCCTGTTCAGCCATGAGTGCGCGGCGGACATCTTCGACGACGGGGCGATCGTCACGCATCCCCGTCCCGACAACCCGATCCCGCCGATGCTCGCGCGTCACGACGAACTTCGGCGTCCCCTGACCGGTCGCTATATCGCAGGATATACCGGTGGTTTCTGGCCGCGAGACGACGGCATTCCGATCGTCGACAACGGCCTGCTGATGGAGATCGGCGGGGTCATGACGCAATAGAGTGCCATCGCCGTCCCTCCGCGAAGGTCCGGGTCTCGAAGGGCAGGTTCACCCCGTCGGCGACCGACTTCTCACAGGGATGGTCGGCCACCAGGTCTCGTCGAAGAAGGCCGCGGTCTGCACCGTTGGCGTCGCGGTCAGGCCGACGACCTGCGCGTCGAAAGTCGAGCAGCTGGCGCCGGCTGCCGTAGATCGAGCTGTGGCACTCGTCGACGACGACGATGTCGAACGTCTCCGGCGGCATCGTCGCGCTGTAGGCGACCTGCTTGGGCGCCGAGGTCCATTGGGGCGTCCACCCGCGCTCCCCACCCGCCTCGAACCCGCTTGCCTCCTCGTCATCCTCCTCGGACAGTTCGGTGCCGGTCAGCTGCGCGAAGACGCGCTGGATGGTCGAGATGACGACCTTGGCGGGCGGGTCGAGCCCGGCCGCGCCCAGGCGCTGGACGTTGTACAGCTCGGTGAACAGCCGCCCGGTGCCGGGCGGACGACAGGTCTGGAACTCCTTGAGCGTCTGACGACCCAGGTTGTTGCGATCGACGAGGAACAGGATACGCCGCGCATCGGCATGGGCATGGGCAAGCAGGCGATAGGCGAGCGTCGCGGCGGTGAACGTCTTTCCCGCCCCGGTCGCCATCCGCACGAACGCGCGCGCCCGGTCGCTGCCGAGCGACGCCTCCAGCCCCTCGACCGCCTCGACCTGACAGTCGCGCAGGCCGTCGGTGACGAGCGGCGGCATGTCGGCCAGCCGCGCGCGAAGCGACGATCCCGCACGCCTTCCCGTTGACGAGGAGCAGGTAATCGCAAGGCCCCGAGGCTAAAGGGTACTCGGTATTCGCGGACGGCGACGCCCAGCGAGGCGCTGCGGTTCAGCTCGGCGCGGTCCTGCACCACCCAGCCGGCAGCTTCGAGCTGAGCGTCGCTCACGCGACGGGCGAGGGCTTCAGCTGCTGTGACGGAAGAGGTATGGCCTCGCTTCGCATGGCGACGCAAGCGGAGGCCGTGGGCATGCACCGTGACAGGGCGAGGACCGGTGCATGTGGACCTCGACGTTCCTCATGCACCGGCTCTCGTCAGTAGCGGTCGGTCGTCGCGGCGGCGCCGTAGCGGGTCCGCTCCTGATCGACCTGCTCGCTCGTATAGGCCGGCGCATCGGCGTCGAACGCCGTCCAGCCGGACTGACGATAGGCGGCGCCCCGCGTGGTCGCGTCGACCGACCTGTTGCGGTCGAGCACGCCCTCGGCGTGCGCGACCTGATCGTCCGCCACCTTGGCGCTGACCAGCGTGCCGCCGCGACGCACGCCCTCCGAGTAGACGTTCGCCTCCTCATCGGTATGGCCGCCGTTCTTCAGCGCGCCGACGAGGCTGCCGGTCGCCGCCCCGCCTGCGGCGCCGATGCCCGCGCCGTCCGCGGTC
>NZ_CAHJWW010000143.1 GCF_903643035.1 Sphingomonas bacterium
CGCTGGTGCGCTGGCGGCGCGATCGGCCGGACGCGGTGGTCGGGCGGCTGGCGGTGCCGATCGCGGTGACGGTCGCCGCCCTGCTCGCCGGTTGGCTCGGGGACGTGCCGCTGCTGCCGCTGCTGGGCCTTGCGGTGTCGGCGGGGCTGGCGGTGGCGAGCGTGGCGCCGCTGTGGCGACGGAACCTGGTGCGCACGCCGCTGTTCACCTGGGGCATGGTCGTCGCGCATCTGGGCATCGCGGTCGCGCTGGCCGGGATGGCCTGCGACAGTGCCTTTACCCGCGAGACGCTGGTCGCCGCCCGGCCCGGCGAGGGGCACAGGGTCGGGCCGTGGCTTGTGACGTTCGACGGCGTGGCGCCGCGGGTGGGCGCAAACTGGTCCGCGGTCGAGGCCAGGCTGACCGCGACGTGCGACGACACCACGCTCGTTCTGCATCCCCAGTCCCGCTTTTTCGCCGATCCGCCCACGACCACCGCAGAGAGTGCGATCGCGACCCGGCTCGACGGACAGCTCTATACGGTGCTGGGGGCTCCGGACGGGGAAGGTCGCTGGCAGTTGCGCCTGTGGTGGAAGCCGTTCGTGACGCTGATCTGGGCGGGCGGCGCGCTGGTCGCGATCGGCGGTGCGCTGTCGCTCGTCGGCCGCGTGACCCGTGAACGACGCGCGCGCGAGCGGGATGGCTGGCGGTACTGGACGGCATGAGGCGCTGGCTGCTTTGGGTTCCGCTGGCAGTGTTCGCGGGATTGGTGGCGCTGACGGTATATGGCCTGAGGCGACCGGCCGATCGGACGGTCTACTCGCGCATGATCGGTCAGCCGGTGCCGGCCTTTGTCGCGCCGGCCATGCTGCCCGGCCGGCCGGGCCTGGCGAGCGCAACGCTGCATGGGCGCGTGCGGCTGGTGAACGTCTTTGCCAGTTGGTGCATCCCCTGCGCGGCGGAGGCGCCGCAACTGGCGACGCTGAAGGCGCGGGGCGTGGAGGTCGACGGGCTGGCGGTACGTGACACGCCGACGGCGGTGGCTGATTTTCTAGCCCGCTACGGCGATCCCTACGCCAGAATAGGCGACGACCGCGAGGCGCGCGTGCAACTCGCGCTGGGATCGTCAGGCGTACCGGAAAGCTTCGTCGTCGATGGTTCGGGCCGGATCATGGACCAGCATGTCGGCGACATCCGTCCCGAGGATGTGTCCGCTATCGTCGCAGCTGTACGGGCCGCACGATGAAGCGGATCGCCGTCATCGCGGCGCTGGCGCTGGCGCCCGCGGTTCTCCCCGCTCGGGCCGACACGCCGTTGCCGCCGGCAGGGCTCGCCAATCGGGCGCTGTCCGACCCGCGGCAGGAGATGGCGGCCAAGGCCTTGATGGGCGAGCTGCGCTGTCTCGTGTGCCAGGGCCAGTCGATCGCCGACAGCGACGCCGATCTTGCCGGTGACATGCGCGCGCTGGTGCGGGAGCGGATCCGTGCCGGGCGAACGCCCGAACAGGTCCGTGGCTGGCTCATATCCCGTTACGGTGACTATGTAAGTTACGACCCGCCTTTCGATGCCGTGACCGCGCCGCTGTGGCTCGCGCCGCTGCTGTTGCTCGGCATCGGCGTCTTGGTCGCGCGCAGCAGCTTCCGGCGGCGAACGCGCGGCTGATGGGGTATGTATCGCTCGTCCTGCTCGGCGCAGCGGCCGCGGCGCTCCTTTGGCGCCTGGGCGTTGCGCGATCGCTTTGGAGCATGGGCATCGCGGCCTTGATGTTGGGTGCGGCCGGCTATGCGCTCCAGGGACGACCATTGCTGTCAGGGCGCCCGACGCGGGCGAATGCGCAACCGCTGGAGGTGGATGCCGGCCTGATCGATCTGCGTGGCGACCTGTTCGGCCGCTACACTGTAGATGCGGCATATCTTACATGGGGAGACGCCATGTTGCGCGCGGGCGATGCCGGCGCGGCGGTACAGGTGATCCTCGGTGGTATCCGTAGGTATCCGGGTAGTGTGGAGCTTTGGACGGGTCTTGGCACTACGCTAGCGATCCACGACGGCAATCAGATGTCGCCACCGGCATTACTGGCGTTTCAGCGCGCCATACGTTTGTCGCCGGGTCATCCCGGCCCACCGTTCTTCGCAGGGCTCGTCTACGTCCGTGCCGGGCGGTTCGCCGAAGCGGAACCATATTGGCGAAGAGCTTTGGCGCTCACGCTCACAAACCAGCCTTATCGCGCGCAGATGCAGACACGCCTGGCATTGCTTCACGCCTATCTAGGTCAGCCAAGCCAGTGACCATGAGGGTCACTCCAGTCGCTGCTTGGGTATTTCCGGTAGATACTCAAGTCTTATCGAAGGAATGTAGCTTCCGCCGTGATGGAAGCTACATATGAAGTGGTCGGACTAGTATGTCGCCAGCATCGATAGTCCTGGGCTACTTGCCTCGACCGGTCTTGTCTTGAAGCTCATCGATCTTCTTGGATGCATCGCCCTTGGTCAAGTCACCATCAAACTCCTCATGCGCTTCCTCGCTCAGCGTCTTGAGATAGCTTGCCTGCGCACCCGTCATCGGCTCGCCGCCCGTGGTCCAGTCGCTTGGATCCTTCACGGCGTTGGACGTGGGATGCGATTTGGGGTTCTCGGTCTCGCTCATCATGAGGTCCTTTCAATTCGTATAACCGCCACGTTCCTCATCCGTTCCACGGCTTGGAACGGCAGGTCGAGCGTTTCGGCAGTCGCCTTACAGCGAGTCCTGCCGTTCATCCGTTTGGCCCGCGGCGAGGGGTGGATCGGATCGCCTGTCCCAACAAGGCGGCGTCGCGGCGGCAATCAAGGACGCGTATCTGATTCTTCTGGCTGTCTCCACGCGCATCGTGGCTTCTAGATTGATCTGTGCAATCGTCATAACTGCGGTCGACCGGCAAAGTCCCGTTGCGGGGCGAAGCCCGCGGGTGTATCTGCGCGTGCGGCGCTACTCGGGGGCGGTACGCTGCAACTCCAACCGTTATGACCTGCCCTCTTGAGGTTCCGCTCGGGCCGTGAGCATGGACAAGCACGGCGTCGCCATCCCGGCGTCCGTTTCCCTGTCGTCAGAGGCGACGCACCATCGCGACCCGCTTCTGAAGCTGGCCGTGGGCGCGATCGGCATCGTGTTCGGCGACATCGGCACCAGCCCGCTCTACGCCTTTCGCGAGACGTTCGCCGGCCACCATCGATTGGCGGTCGACCCACCCCATATCATGGGTGTCGTCAGCCTGATGTTCTGGTCGATGATGATCGTCGTCACGCTGAAATACGTCACGATAATCATGCGGGCCGACAACAAGGGCGAGGGTGGCAGTCTGGCGCTGCTCGCGCTGGTGTCGCATCACACCAAGACGAAGCGCTGGACGAAAGGCATCATCCTGCTCGGCGTCTTTGCGACCGCGCTGTTCTATGGCGACAGCATGATCACGCCCGCCGTATCGGTGTTGTCGGCGGTGGAGGGTGTAGCGATCGTCGCACCCGGCTTCGGCGCGCTGGTGCTGCCGATCAGTCTCGTCATCCTGGTCGCGCTGTTCTCGATCCAGTCGAGCGGCACAGCGCGTGTGGGACTGTTCTTCGGACCGGTCATGCTGGTCTATTTTGTCGTCATCGCCGGTCTGGGACTTCTGTCGATCGTGCGGACGCCCGGGATCCTCTGGTCGCTGTCGCCGCATTACGCAGCGGAGTTCTTCGCGGCCGATCCGCGACGCGCGTTTCTGGCGCTCGGCTCCGTCGTGCTGGCGGTGACGGGCGCGGAGGCGCTATATTCCGACATGGGGCATTTCGGACGGAACCCGATCCGCGTCTCATGGCTGTTCTTCGTCCTGCCCGCGCTGATGCTCAACTACATGGGTCAGGGCGCGTTGCTGTTCCGGATGGGATCGTTGGCGCTGCAGAGCCCGTTCTACCTGCTGGCGACGCCTGGCCTCCGAGTGCCGCTGGTGGTCCTGGCGACGATGGCGGCGATCATCGCGAGTCAGGCGGTCATCACCGGTGCCTTTTCCGTCACGCAACAGGCGATCCAGCTCGGTTTCGTGCCTCGGCTGCGGATCGAGCATACCAGCGCACGGACTGCGGGGCAGATCTACATACCGCTCGTCAACTGGCTGCTGGCGTTCATGGTGATCCTGCTGGTCCTGTTCTTCCGCACCTCGTCCAACCTGACGAGCGCCTACGGTATCGCCGTCACGGGGGCGATGACGATCGACACCTGCCTGCTGACCGTCGCGATCTATCGTCTGTGGCACTGGCCCAAGGTGTACGCGATACCGCTGCTCAGCTTGTTCTTCCTGGTCGATCTTGCCTATCTGAGCGCGAACCTGACGAAGGTACGGGCGGGCGGATGGGTCCCGCTGCTGATCGCGACGGTCGTGTTCACCATCCTGACCACCTGGTCGAAGGGACGATCGCTCATGATCGCGCGGATGCGCGAGGCGGCGATGCCGGTGAAGGTCTTCATCCAGTCCGCCGCCAATGCCGCGGCCCGCGTGCCCGGCACCGCGGTGTTCATGACCTCGACGCCCGAAGGCGTACCCCATGCGCTGCTCCACAACCTCAAGCACAATCGCGTGCTGCACGAGCGGGTGGTTCTGTTGACCGTGCGGATCGCCGACACGCCGTTCGCCGTCGAGGCGGATCGGTTCGGGCACGAGGATCTGGGCGCGGGCTTCCATCGCGTCATCCTGCGCTATGGCTTCATGGAGGAGCCCGACGTGCCCGCGAGCCTGAAACGGCTCCACGGATGCGGCAAGGAGTTCCAGATGATGGAGACCAGCTTCTTCCTGTCGCGCCAGACGCTGCTGCCCGCCGAGCATCCCGGCATGTCGATCTGGCGCGAGAAGCTGTTCGCCTGGCTGCTGCGCAACGCCGAGAGCGCCATGGAGTTCTTTCGCCTGCCCACCAACCGCGTGGTCGAGCTGGGCAGCCAGGTCGAAATCTGATCGATGGCCGCGATGGACCCGGACACGGACCGAGATACGGACAGGGACATGGACGCACCGCCCGAAACGCTGCTCGCGCCCATTATCCTCACCGCGCTGCTGGCGCCCGAGGACCAGGCGTGGTTCGACGCCGCGCGCCGCGCGCATTTCCCGCCCGAGCGCAACCAGCTCGCCGCGCACCTGACGATGTTCCACCACCTGCCGCCCGCCATCGCGCCCGAACTCAAGCGGCGGCTGTCCCAGGCGACGCGCGGGGTGTCCGCGCCGCCCGCGCGGCTCGCGGGGCTGGTGTCGCTCGGGCGCGGCGTCGCCTACCGGATCGAGTCGCAGGAGCTGGCGGCGATCCGCGCCGACCTGGCCGACGCCTTTGCCCCGTTGCTGATGCCGCAGGACCGGCAGGGGTGGCGCGCGCACGTCACCATCCAGAACAAGGTGGAGCCGGCCGCGGCAAGGGCGCTGCTGGCGCACCTTCAGGCCGGCTTCGTCGCGCGCCCGGTCCGGATCGCGGGCCTCGCCAGCTGGTGGTACCGCGGCGGCCCATGGGAAGCGCTGTCGCGCCACATGTTCGCCTGAAGGAAGGATGGCGTGGCTTGGCGCGGCGTTCGGCTGGAGGCGGCGGCACATGTTCGCTTGACCGTGTGAGACCCCCTTTCTATGGGGTCGCCACCCCGCCGTTGGGCGGCGCCACCTCGGTGGACTTGGGGCGAAGTAGCTCAGCTGGTTAGAGCACGGGAATCATAATCCTGGGGTCGGGGGTTCAAGTCCCTCCTTCGCTACCAACGGAACCGCGACTCGATGGATGAGCTTTCCCTCGCCGTCGTGGGCATCGACTTCCCCAATCGCGACGGCAGCAACAGGCGCTTCGAGCTCCTGCAATGCAATCCCGGCGACCCCGTCGGGTTGCGACCGGAGCCGCGAAACCCGCACGACCGCTTCGCCGTCGCGGTGCTGAGCGCGCGCGGGCACCAGATCGGCTATCTCACCGCGGAACGCGCGCCGTGGATCGGCGGACGGCTGCGCGCGGGCGAGGAAGTCATCGCCGTGTTCCAGGAGGTCAGCGGTAGCGCCGCCACGATCCGCATCGCGTTCGGCGGGCGCGTGCCGACGTTGCCCCCCGCCCGCGACCAGCCGCCGCCGGCGGACGACTTCCCGCCCGATCCCGACGGACCGCTATGGGGCGCCTGACACGCTCCTAGGGCACTCGCCGTGCCGAGACGATCCGCACCGGTTCCGCCAGCATCTCGCCCTTGAAGGTTCCGCCGGCGCTGGTGGCCGAGTCGAGGATGCGCTCGACGACGTCCAGCCCCTCGACGACATGGCCGAACGCTGCATAGCCCGCGTTGTCGCCGGGCTGAGTCGGATCCGCGTCGAGCGATGGCTGGTCGCCCAGGTTGATCGTGAAGTCTCCGCGCGCGCTGCCCGGCGCCAGCCGCGCGACCGAGATCGCGCCGTCCATGTGGGTGACGCCGGTCGGCGTCGAGGGCTCGTGCACGATCGGCGGGAGGACGCGTCCGGGGGCGTTTTGCACCCCGAACTGCACGAAGCCGAACCGTGGGGCGACCTTGACGGTGCGGTAGAAGACCGTCCCGTCGAGCCGGTGCCCGTCGACATAGCGCAGGAAATTGGCGGTCGTGACCGGCGCCCGGTCCTTCTCCAGATCGAGGACGATCCGCCCGCCGCCGGTAACGAGCGCCACGCGCACCATGCCGGGCGCGGGCGCGGGCGCGGGCAGGGGCGTCGAGGCGGGTGCAGGTGACGCCTTCGGAGGCGGCGGGACGTCCTGACGCATCGCGAGCAGGGCGAGTATCGGCAGGATCACGTCAGTTCCCCCTCGAACAGGCGGCCGGGATCGTTGAGCACCAGCATCGCGTCGGGCCGCGCAAGCGCGACCAGGGTCAGGTCGTGCGCGCGCGCATGGTCGATCGCAAGGCTGGTCGGCGCGGAGATGCCCATCAGCAGGGCCGCACGGGCGACCAGCGCCTTGTCGACCATCTCGAAGCTGATCCGCGAGGTGACCAGGAGGAAAGCGGGTGGCGGGACCGCCATCTCCGCCAAGGCCAGATGACCGACGAGCTTGTCGAGCGCGTTGTGCCGGCCGACGTCCTCGAACGCCGCGATGACGCCGCCCGTCCGGTCGCACGCGGCGGCGGCGTGGACCGCGCCGGTCGCGGCGTTGAGCGGCTGGTGCTCGCGCAGGGCCGCGAG
>NZ_CAHJWW010000144.1 GCF_903643035.1 Sphingomonas bacterium
GTCATGAACGACCATCCGACTTCCGCAAAATCTAAGGATGCGGTCAATGTCGTCGTTTGGGTCCCCACGCCGCGCCCTCTTTGGCAGATCAGAGTTGGCTACGCTAATGCCTCGCCGTGGTTCCGAACTGCCCCAGTTGATTGAGGCCAATCTACGAAGGATCAGACCGGCGCGAGCTGGCGAAAGTGGTGCAAGACCTCACGCTCGTTGATCGGCTTACCCAGGATCACCGCCCGCGCGTCGCACGGCTCGCAGTCTTCGGGCGTACCCGTCACGAAAATCACCGGGATCGGGCCCAGCTCGAACAGGATCGTTTTCACCGCGAGCGGACCCGTTCCCTCGACCAGCTTGACGTCCGACATGATGAGCTCGGGCCGGCGCTGACGCGCCTGATCGATCGCTTCCTGCTGGGTCACTGCCTGCGACACGGAGGTAGCACCCGCTGCCTCCACCAGCTGCACGATGTAGTCCGCGATCAGGAAATCATCTTCGATGACGAGTACATGGCACATGAGCATTCCTGGGTTGCGTGATGACCTAACCGCTCAGGATCGCTTACGGACGCCATCCGTCTGTAATAATCTCGACATGTCGCTCATTCACCATGCGCGGCGTACCATACGGCATAGCCGGTGTTCCGTGCCGTGCGCCGATCCAGGTCGGGAGTGCCGTCCGTGCACCAGGCCGGTCCGCGCTTGCCCACCCCCTGCTTCGCGCGATCGACGGCCGCACGGGCGCTGGCCTCACCACCAGCGTCACCGGCGCGCCACGCCGGAGCGACTGCCCGCCGGGCTGCCATCAGCGCCGTCACCAACGACTGGCGTTCATCCTCGCTGAGGTTGGGGTTGGCCCGCCAGAGGCGGCCGCAGACGACGATGTAGGGGCCATCCGGCGTCACCAGCGGCGCAGCCGTACGCTCGCTCACATCGGGGCGTCGATCGTGAACGTCACCCCCTCGGGCCGGTAGTCGATGCTGGCCGAGCCGCGGATATGCTGCGCCATGACACGCTCGATCATCCGGGAGCCGAACCCCGTACGGGTCGGCGGGGTCACCGGCGGGCCGCCCTGCTCGATCCAGGAGAAGCTGAACCGTCGCATCTCGTTCTGCCCTATCAAATCCCACCGGATCGCGACGGTGCCGGTAGTGGACAGAGCACCATATTTGGCGGCGTTGGTCGCCAGCTCGTGCAGCGCCATGGAAAGCGCCAGCGTCACGGCAGGCGACAGGCGGATATCGGGGCCGCGCGCCGTGTAGAGGTTACCATCGCCGCCATCGAACGGCCGCAGCACGCCGGCGACTATGTCTGCGACCGTCGCGCCCTCGACCTCGTCGCGCAGCAGCAGCTCGTGCGCGGTCGCCAGGCTGGCGATCCGCCCGCCGACCACCGCGCTCGCCTCCTCGAGGCTGGCGGCGTTCCGCAGTGTCTGGTTGACGACCGCGCTGACCGTCGCGAGCGTGTTCTTGACACGGTGGGTCAGCTCGCCCGCGAGCAGTCGGCGGTGATCCTCGGCATGCTTGCGTGCGCTGATGTCGGTCACGAACCCCGTCATGCTCAATGGGCTGCCATCCCTGCGTTTCAGGAGCTCGCCTTGGGCCGCGATCCACCGTTGCTCTCCGGCAGGCGTCAGGATGCGATACTCGATGTCGTAAGGGGCGCCGGCGGTGGTCGTCGCCTCGACGGCCGCAAGCACCAGCGGTCGATCGTCCGGATGGACCGTCGCCTGAAACTCGGCAAAGCCGAAGGTCGCCTCAGGATCGTAGCCGAATGCCCCCTTGCAGCTCGAGGACGCGTCGAGGTGGTGCGTCGCGGGATCGAGCGCCCAGGTACCGAGCTGGCCGGCCTTCAGCGCGAAGTGCAGTCGGGCTTCGCTATCGGCCAGGCGGGCCCGGGTCTGTTCCGCATCGGCGAGCAGCACGAGCTGCTCGGCTTCCAGCGCCGTCACCCGCTCGCGCTCGGCGGTGACGTCATGCTGCGAAGCGAAGAAGTAGCGCAGCGTGCCGTCGTCCTCGCACACCGGCGTGATGAGCAGCCGGTTCCAGAACGGCGAGCCGTCCTTGCGGTAGTTGAGAAGATCGACCGAGACCTTCTCCCGCTTGCCGATCGCATCGCGCAGCCGTGCGAGCTCGACACCGTCGCTCATCGGCCCCTGGAGGAAGCGACAGTTGCGGCCGAGCACCTCCTCGCGCGCGTAGCCGGTGAGCGCCTCGAAAGCCGGATTGACGTAGACGATCGGGTTGTCGGGCTGGTTCGGATCGCTGATTGCCATCGGCAGGATGGCGTCGCGGCAGCCGACCACGAACGGATCGCCTGACCCAAGCCGATGTGCGAGCGAGATTATCTCAGCTGCCGGATCGTCACCAAGAAGTGCTATCGCATCAAGGTTCGCGCTCTGTCCCAATCGTTCGACCGCTAGCCTCTTGAGCCTATTGGATCAAGCCACATGCCCGTACCTCCCGTTAGTGCGCTGCGTCGCGGGAACCAAGCTGGTCAGATCGACTGAAAGTGCATCAGACCACTCCTGAATGAATGGCGGAGCCGTCAGATGGATCGGCGAAAATTGCCCAACTCGACCGTCGTCACATAGTCCGCTGCCATGGCGATGCCTGGCTGTCCACATCGCTCGATCAAGCCAAGGTCGCTGCGCTGTGCGGCGAAAGCTCGCTCGACTGAGGCATCAAGACTATGCGGTGGGGGCGGGTACGGGTGGTGAACAGGTAGCCGCTTTCTGGTAGCCGAAGCTTCTGGGAGTGCCTGAGACTGAATCGACCCGTTGATAGCTGTGCCGCTCATCGCATTGATGTCGCCGCGCGTGTCGCGAGCATGTCGTTGCGATACCGGCGGCTTGCCATGGCGCCTTGGCAGCGACAGGGTACGGCGATGCCGCCGCCCTCCGCCCCACTCGCGTCTTCGCCTGCCCGGCTTCCGCTGACAGGCTGGGGCCGCGCGCTGGTCCGGGTATATCACGAGTCGGCGAAGGATAACCTCGGCCTGATCTCGGCGGGCGTGGCCTATTACGGCTTCCTTACCCTGATCCCGGCGCTTGGGGCCTTGGTCATGACCTATGGCCTTGTCACCGGCCCCGACGAGGTCGCCAGCCAGATGCGCGCGATCGTCCAGCATGTCCCGGCCGACGCCGCGAAATTGATCGACGATCAGCTGACCAGCGTCGTCACCACGGCGACGGGCAAGAAGGGTCTTGGCCTCGCGCTTGCCCTGGTCCTCGCCCTCTACGGGGCGATGAAGGGAGCCGGGGCGGTCGTCATCGCACTCAACGTGGCCTACGAGGTGCCCGACGACCGCGGCTTCGTCCGCGGCACGCTGGTCAACGCCGCGGTGACCGCGGCGGGGGTTCTCGTCTTCGTGGTCGCGCTGATCTCAGGGTCGCTGTTCGCCGCGCTCGGCCACAGCATCGGCGGCTCGCCGGTCATGGCGGCGGTGATCAAGGGCGGTTCAGGACTGGCCACCGCCCTCCTCGCGCTGACCGCGGTGGCGTTGCTCTATCGATACGCCCCGGCGCGACGCCACGCCCGCTGGCAGTGGGTGACGCCGGGCGCGGTCGTGACCATGGTCGGCTTTCTCGCCGTCACCTTCGGCTTCGGCCTCTACGCCAAGAACTTCGGGCACTACGGCGCAGCCTATGGCTCGCTCGGCGCGGTCGTCGTCCTGCTGCTCTGGCTTTACCTGTCAGCGTACGTCCTGCTCCTGGGGGCCGAGCTCGAACGTGAAGCCGCGAGAGGCGGCGTACGGTCGGGTCGATAGCCATCGTTCATCGCGGTCCCCGCAGTTCGACCGGCGGCAGGCCGACGATGTCGTAGGTCGACGAGGCGATGCCGATCCCAAGCTTGTCGAACTCGGTCAGGATGTCGCGCGCCATCGCGTCTTTGACGTTGCGGATGCCGCGGAGGTGGACGGCAAAGCGCACCGTCAGCTCGAGCCAGTTGTCGGTGATGCGGTAATAGACGTGCGGCGTGAAATCGACCGGGGTAACACCGAAGCGGTCCTGGAGGTCGCGTTTGGCCTCGGCGGCGATCGAGTCGGGCGGGATCGCGTGCGCTCCGGCGGCGGCGAGGATGATGCGTTCGGCGGCGACGCGGTCGGCGGTGTAGGTGATCGGGATCGCCATCTCCTCCCAGATGTAGGGGAAGTCGCGGGTGTAGTTGAACACCGGCTCGGCGAAGATCTTGGCATTGCTGACGGTGACGATGCGGCCGGTGAACTGGCGGCTCTTGACCCACATCGCCGGGTCGGCGTCCTCGACCGCTGGCGGCTGGCCCATCTCCATGATCGTCGTCTGGATGAAGCCGAGGCGGATGACATCGCCGCGAACGCCGCCCATCGAAATGCGGTCGCCGACGGTAAAGGTGCCGCCGCGAAGGATGACGAAGTAGCTGGCGAGTGCCGTCACCGGCTGTTGCAGGGCAAAGGCGAGTCCGGCCGAGACCAGACCGAGCGCGGTAGCCAGCCGCGTCGGATCGCTGAACCAGATCGACAGCAGGCCGAGCGGGAGCAGGATCGTCGCGAGCAGGCTGATTGCCTGCCGCATCCAGAACTTCGACTGGACCGTGGCGTGCTCGGTGCTGTTCAGGACGACCCCGATCAACCAGCGAAGCAGTCGGCTGACCACCAGGACAACGGCGACGAAGGCGAGCGACAGCAGCAGCTTGCGCCTGTTGTCGGCATTGAGGCCGACCCAGTCTATGCCGAGAAAATGCATGGCACCCGTCTCCGTCATGGCGTTCCGGGGGGCGTCCGTCGCGCCTCGGCCTGGTCGATCTCGCGCTGGAGAAAGTAGTTGAGCGCGGTCCGCAGGACGACGATGGCACCGAGCTGGCCGATCTCCGTCCATGTCGGCGCGACGGCAGTGCGGAGGATGTCGGCCCCCAGCTCGAGCTCGAGCGACAGGGCCAGCCAGCGACCGAGGCGCAGGCGGACGACCTCCTTGGCGTCAGGCGCGTCAGGAACGGGTGAGCGCGGAATAAACAGCCATATCGCGCTGACGAAGGCTTCGATCGCCGCTACGCCGATGAGCAATGCCGCCGCGCCCTCGACCCCGGCAGCGAGAAGAAGGGTGATCGATTTGAGCAACTCGATCATCACTCGGCCTCAACACGGGGCAGCTGCCGTTCGCCTATCAGCGCCACGAAAAGTTCGTGACGCTGCTTCAGATCGGCGACATCGGCGGCGTTGGCAATGCCGCGTGTTCCGTCGGCTAGAGCAAGGTCGGCATGTCGATGGAGCGTCGCCAGCCGAGCCACGTCGCGCTCGCAGCCCGCCGTGGCGGTCAGCACCTCGCTCAATCGTATGAGCACCGCGGCGCTGCCGTCCGCATTCTGCCGGATCATGTGGAACATCGTGTCGGTGAGCCCGTCATAATCAACCGCCGGCGCAACCACGCCGCCGCCAGTGCGCATCGTCACTCCGATCGGCAGGGCGCGGCCGGCGATATCGCATAGCGCCGCACCGAGCCGATCGAGCACGCTCATTGCCGTGTGCGGGTCGTTGATACCCGGAGACAATGCCCGGACTGCGACCTCGACCAACTGGCGCACAGCGAACTCGAGGTCCTCGGCGCTAACCCGCTGCGACCCGAGCGCGGTCGCCCGGGTGATCGCCGCCGCCGCGCCGGCGACCGGCGGCGCGACCCACGCGATCGCAGCGCCCGGGAAGACATAATCTCCCGGCCGAACCAGGAGCGTGACTACCGCGCCGCGTGAAGCCGCCCAGTCGGCAAGGCGATCGGCATCGAAGTGCTGCAGGTAGCCGCGACGGGGATCAGCGATAGCGACGGCGTCGGCGGCGACCTTGGCGGTGGGTCGCCAAACCTCAGTCGGCGGTCCGGCGGTGGTCAGCCGGCCGATGGCACGGGTCAAATCAGCGCTGACCAGTTCGACGACAGTGTCGACGTTGATCCGGCTCGCCGTATGGCCGACGAAGTAGACGAGCGTGCCGACGCAGACGAACGCCAGCGCGATGCCGACGCTCATCGACAGATGCGGGATGAACTCGCCCTCGCTCTGGGTCCGGACGCTGCGGAGGACCATCAGCGCGTAGGAAAAGGTGCCGAGAAAGATGCCGAGCGTCGCCTGGTTGCCGCGGTCGCGGACGAAATTCCTCAGCAGGCGCGGCCCCATCTGCCCGGCGGCCAGTGACAACGAAGCGATGGTGATCGAGAAAACCGTCCCCGCGACGCCGATGGTGGACGAGGCAACCGCCCCGAGCAGCGTTCGCGCGCCGGTGCCGCCGCCGTTGTACAGCCAGCGGCTGTCGATCAGCGTCTGCGGCACGAGTCCGGCGCGGTCGACCTCGACCAGCGCGACGGCGAGGACGACGCCGATGACGACGATCGCCGCGGGCAGCAGCCAGAAGGTCTCGGCGATACTACTAACGATCTGGCGCAGACGTGCCGTCATCGGCGCTTCATGACGACAATACGAAAATTATAATAGGGCTGACAGCGGCGGCCGGATGTCATGAGCAGAAGGTCGATCTGCCGCTGGATGGCAAAGTCCGCTTCAACCCGATCAAGCTAAGCATCAGGATGAATGAGGGTCTGCTCTCGAAGCGCTGCAAAGATGGGTTGAATGTCGCCTTATGGGTCAGCATGTAAGCTGAGGCTGCAGATCATCAACCGAGGTCGGTCTGTATCCACGTCGGCGAATGGTGGATGTCGATCGTCTGCAGACGCCCCGGGCCTATGTTTTCGAACCGGTGAGGCACACCTGCTGGTCCCAGCACGATCTCACCCGCCGCAGCCTCGATAACGCCATCGCCGACGAAGAAGCGGGCGCAACCGGCGACGATGACGAATGTCTCATCGTAGGGGTGGACGTGAAGGACCGGTCCCAAGCCGACCGTATCGGTGCCATACGTCAATACAGTGACCGAGCTTCCAAGCGCGACGCCAGCGACGACACCGCGCCACGGTTCCCTGGTGTCGCACGCGAACAGCCGCGCCTTTGCAGCGGGGCGGTGGTCCGGCACGATCGTCGTCGGATCGAAGTCGCGTCTGGTCATTTGGAATCCTCACTTAGGCTCAGAACGAACCCGATTAGACGGTGAAACAGCGCGCATCTGCTCGACAATGAGCGCGCGGCCGCCTTGGCGATGTCAGGCG
>NZ_CAHJWW010000145.1 GCF_903643035.1 Sphingomonas bacterium
GTGCCGCCCCACGGCCGGTCATCGCGGGCGTATGCCCAGAGCTGGCCGGTCTTGGTCCGCCCGCGTCCCGGATCGAGTACCGGCGCGGTGGTCTCGTCGGCGAACAGCCTGGGGCTGCGCTTCAGGTCGGCGATGAGGTGATCGCGTAGCGGCGTCAGCCACCACGCCGCGCGGCCGACCCAGTCCGCCAGGGTGGAGCGGTCAAGGGTGACGCCCTGACGGGCGTAGATCTGCGCCTGCCGGTATAGCGGCAGGTGATCGGCGTACTTGGCGACCAGCACATGCGCGATCAGTGCCTCGGTCGGCATCCCGCCCTCGACGATCCGCGCCGGCGCGGGCGCCTGGACTGGTGCGGCCTCGCAGGCGCGGCAGCCGTAGCGAGGACGACGGGTCACCAGCACCCGGAAGGTGGTGGGCACCACGTCGAGCCGCTCGGCGACATCCTCGCCGATGACGTGGAGGGCGCCGCCACAGCAGGCGCAGGCCTTGCTCTCCACGTCGACGACCTGCTCGACCCGCTCGAGATGGGCGGGAAGACGGCCACGGTTGCCGTCGCGCATGCGAGGTGCCGCGGGCTTGTTGCTGGTCGCGTCCGCCCCGGCGCGCACGCGGGCCACCGCCGCGTCGAGTTCCTCGAGGGCGAGCGCCAGCTGGTCGGGGTGAAGCTGCTCCGACCGTGCGCCGAACCGGTGCCGCTGGAACGCGGCGATGATCGCGGTCAGCCGCTCGATCTCCGCCCGGGCGTCGGTGCCCGCGCCCTCCAGATCGGCGATGTGCGCCTGCTGCTGGACGATCTCGCTGCGTGCCGTGACCAGCATCGCGCGGAGCAGCGCGGGGTCGTCGGGGAGATCGGCCTCGACCAGCATGGCCGCAAGTGAATCAGCCGGGACGCACCTCGTCAACCGGCGAGTTGCGGGGCGATCGGCCGACGGCCGCCATGCACAGGCCGCAGTCCAAGCCTTCCACAAGCGCCCCGAACTGCGCTGCGGTCAGGCGCATGACCCCGTCCTGGATGGCTGGCCAGCGGAAGACGCCTTGCTCCAGGCGCTTCGCCATCAGCCACAACCCCGTCCCGTCCCACCACACCAGCTTGATCCGGTCGGCCCGCTTCGAGCGGAACACGTATACGACGCCGGAGAACGGGTCGGCGCCATGCTCCGCCTTCACCAGCGCCGCGAGCGAGTCCGCGCCCTTGCGGAAGTCCACCGGCCTGGTGGCCACTACCACGCGAGCGTCCGCGCCGGGGCCGATCATCGCGGCGTCTTCAGCGCGTCGATCACCGCCGCGATCACCCCGGCATCGGCGCCCTGCGCGATCTTCACCGCCACCCCGTCGATCTCCAGCTCGACCGCGGCTGCCTGACGGGCACGCTGCACCCGCTTCTTCTTGAACGCGGGCTTCGTCACCACGACCGGCTCAGACGCAATCACCGCCGGCACGAACCTCGGCTCGGGCACGGTAGCCTGCACCGCTTCCGCCGCGTAGCGCAGCTCGCGGCGCCAGGTGAACAGCTGCGACGGTCGCAGATCGTGCCGACGCGCCAGCTCGCTGATGTTGGCGCAACCATCCATCTGCGCGACCAGCGCCAGCTTCTCGTCCACCGCAAAGCTGCGGCGCCGGCCCACACCGGTCAGGATCTCGAACCGTCGGATCGGCTCCGGGTTAGCCCCGTGCCTTGACCCCGTCATAGCTCCAAGCGGCGTGTCCTCTTCCATCAGCATGGACTCGCAGCCGCTCCTCACCCCTGCAAGGTGGAGCCGGCACACCGCTTACCGATCGTCTATTGGAACTCGACCTACATCGCCGACGCGGTCCAGCACCTCCGCGCCTCGGGCACGCCCGTCGATCCCGAGCTGCTACCCCATAGCTCACCGGTCGGCTGGGAGCATATTGCGTTCTCGGGCGACTTCCTGTGGGATCGCGCTGCCGAACGAACGCGCCGAAAGCCGCTCAACATCGCCGGGGACGGCCGAGCCACCTGATCGTTCCCGACCCGTTCTCCCTTAGCGTTGTTTAGCGTGGGATGAGCGCCTGGCCCTCAGAAGGACGCTCGTGTGCCGGCGAACACACCGCGCCGTCGGCCATACTGCGCGGCGGCGATGCCCAGGCCGCTGCCGTCCCTGATTTCGTAGACATGGTCCAGCAAGTTGACGACGTCGATCCGCACGGCCAGCGAGAGGCCGGACGTGCCCAGGTCGAAACGGTGCTCGCCGCCGATGTTGATCGTGGCATAGCTCGGCTGCTTGGCGGTGTTGGCGAAGCCGGAGCGCAGACCGTAGCCGTACTGGACGTCGCCGAACGCCTTGTTCGGGCCGAAGCTGTAGGATGCGCCAGCGCTGACCGTGTATTTGCCCTCGTGGTCGAGCTGGATGTGGTGCGTCTTTACATAGTCGAGCACGTCCGCGTCGATCTCATATTCCGCCGAGTTGACGTCGATCGCGCCGGTGTTGACGTAGCTGAAGTTGGCGAAGCCGCTGAACCCACGATGCGTGTAGGTGGTCGACAGCTCGCCGCCGAACACCCGACCGCGGCTGTAGCTGAACGGCGACAGGATCACTGCGGCGCCGAACTGCCCAAGGTCGCCCAGGTTGGCGGCGTTCTTGTAGAAACCGTCGACGGTCACCTGCCAGCCCGGCAGCATCACGTGCTGGACACCCACGTCGACATAGTGCGACCGCTCGACCCTGGTCGGGGTGTCAACCAGCACCTGCGGCTCGTCTGTGGTGCCAACGACGTTCGCGAGTGCGCTCAACGGGATGTATTGAGTGGAGGGCGGCGCGAAGTAGCGCGAGTAGCCGGCATGGATTGTGGTCGCGTCGTCGGGGGTCCAGACGAGGTTTACCCGCGGGCTGAGCTGGCCTTCATGATCGAAGTTGGCGTCGAACCGGTCGTAGCGGATGCCGTAGTTGAGCGTCAGCATGGCCGTGAGCTTCCATTCGTCCTGGACATACAGGCCCGCCTCCCACGACCGGTTACGCGTCCGATCGGGCAGGTCGAGGGGCGCCGTCGCGATCTGGTTGCCGTTCGCGTCGGCGAGAAAGGCAAAGGTCAGCGTGTCGAGGCGCTCGCTGGTGTGTTGCGCCAGGAACCCGGCGCGGAGCGTGTGGGCGGAACTCAGCTTGTATGACGCGTCGGTCTGCACGCCGCCGGTGGCGAAGCTGTTGTCAACGTCGCCGGCGACCCCTTGGAAAACGAGGTCGCGGACGCGGTCGGCGCGGAAGCTGATGGTGCCGACGCGGATGAACGGCGAGACCTGCAAGTCCAGCCCGCCCGCCGAGCGCTGATAGGAGAGGACAAGATACCCGTTCTTCTCCGTCTGGTTCTCATCCACATCGCTGGACGAGACCGGCCCCGCGCCCGCCAGCGTGAAAGCCGGCTTGAGCCCCGGGGTGTCGGGAAGCTGAAAGTGCGCGATCGAGCCGCTCGCCAGCAGACTGAGGCGGCTGTCGCGGTTCAGCGTTTGCGATGCGTAGACGAACAGCTTGCCTTGGTCGGTGTCGTCGTGAAGCGGCGTCCGGCTCGATGTCGGGTTCTCGATACCGATTCCGTCATGCAGGTAGCTGCCCGAGGTGAAGTAATCCAGGCCGCCCTTCGTCCCGCCGAGCTGGAACGAGGGCTGCACCGTGTCGTAGCTGCCGCCGTAGATGCCGACCTCGTTATGGACAAGCGAAGCGCCCGACTTGGCGGTGACGTCGACGATGCCGGCGGTGCGGAACCCGAACTGCGCCGGGAGCGAGCCGGTGATGAGCGATACCGAACGGGCGATGCGCGTGTCGAGCTCCTGGCCGAACCCATTGAGCGACTCCGGCAGCAGTACGCCATTGATGCGGTAGGTGAGTCCGCCATGCTCGCCGCGGACGTGTTCCTCGCCGAAGCTGTCGAGCACCACGCCCGGCGCGCGCAGCAGTACCTGGTTGAAGCCAGCGTTCTCGCCTTGCGGGGTGGCGGCGATCTGCGCTGGGCCGAGCGTGTATTGCACCGCACCCAGGCCGGGCGCGATCCGCTCGCGCGCAGCGTCGAGCCGACCGGTGACAACGATGTCCTGCCCCGCCGGTGTCACGGGCGGCTCCATCACCGCCTGAGCCACGCTCGCCGGGGCCGCAGGTGTTGAGGTCGGGGCGATGGCCGCATCGCCCATCCGGGCTGCATCTAGCTTGCCCGTTACGGGCGCGATCTGCGCAAGGACCCACGCCGGCCAGCCGGCGATCAGCGCCGCCCCGATCAGCGTCCTCATGCGCCCACACCCGTACGTCCTGCGGTGTCGAGCAGCAGCTTGACGTTGAGCACGATGATAACCGCAGCGACCGCCCAAGCGAGTGCCTTGAGCCAAGCCGGGCTGACCAGATCACCCATCTTCGCCTTGTCGGAGGTGAAGGCGATCAGCGGCACGATCGCGAACGGCAGCTGGAGGGACAGCACCACCTGGCTCGCGATCAAGAGCTTGGCGGTTCCGCCCTCGCCGTAGAGCCCGGCCGCGATCACCGCCGGCACGATCGCCAGCCCGCGCGTGATCAGCCGTCGGAGCCAGGGCGCGAGCCGGATGCGGACAAACCCTTCCATCACGATCTGGCCGGCGAGCGTGCCGGTGATCGTCGAGTTCTGCCCTGAGGCTAGCAGCGCGACCGCGAACAGCGTGCTCGCCGCGGCCGCGCCGAGCGTAGGGGAGAGCAGCTTGTAGGCGTCTTGGATCTCGGCGACGTCGTTGCGGCCGATGGTGTGGAACGCGGACGCCGCCAGGATCAGGATCGCGGCGTTGATGAAAAGGGCGAGGCTGAGCGCGACCGTGGAGTCGATCGTCGCCCACCGGGCCGCGTCTCGCTTGCCCGCGGGCGTGCGCTCGAAGGCGCGGGTCTGCACCGCGGCCGAGTGCAGGTAGAGGTTGTGCGGCATGACAGTCGCGCCGAGGATGCCGATCGCGATATAGAGCATGACCGGGTTGGTCACGACCTCGCCGCGCGGCACGAACCCCGCCAGCATCGCCCCGATCGCGGGCTGCGAGGCGATCAGCTCATAAAGGAAGCAGAGCGCGATCACCGCGATCAGCGCGATGATGAACGCCTCCAGCCGCCGAAACCCGTGCCTCTGGAGCGCCAGGATGAGCAGCACGTCGGCCCCGGTGAGCACCACGCCCCAGACCAGTGGCAGGCCGAACAGCAGGTTGAGCCCGATCGCGGTGCCGATCACCTCCGCCAGGTCGCAGGCGACGATGGCGATCTCGCATAGCAGCCAGAGCATGATCGCGACGGGCTTGGAGTAGGCGTCACGACAGGCGGAGGCGAGGTCGCGGCCCGTGGCGATCCCCAGCCTGACGCACAGCGCCTGAAGGATGATCGCCATGATGTTGGAGAGCAGGATGACCGACAGCAGCGTGTAACCAAACGCCGAGCCGCCCGCGAGGTCGGTCGCCCAGTTGCCCGGGTCCATATAGCCGACCGCGACCAGGAACCCCGGCCCGGTGAACGCACCCAGCTTACGCCACCAGGACGCGCCGTCGGGCACGGGGATGGAGCGGAACACCTCCGGCAGCGATACGCCGCCCCCGCTGCGCCAGCCGCGGTCGTCCGTCGCCAATACCTGCATCTGTGCCGCCATCGACCGTTACCTTGCCTACGCGCCCGGCCGGCAATCCGGCGGTAGCCGTCGAGCATAGGCAATATAATATAGCTACAGCTATTTGGTTCCGGCTTCCGCCTTCAGTCGCGCGGTCAGTGCGATCAGCGCCTGAAGGGTGCGGTCGCTGACATGATGCTCGATCCCTTCGGAGTCCGCATCCACGGTCGCCTCGTCCAGCCCGAGCGAGCGCAGGAAATCGGCGACGATTGCATGTTTGCGCCGCGCCTCGGCCGCCATCTGAGCGCCGGCTTCGGTCAAGAAAATGGCGCGGTACGGGCGTGACACCACCAGACCCTCACGCCGTAGCCGAGCGATGATCTTGGAAACCGTTGGCTGGCTCACCGCCATATGCTCGGTGATGTCGGCCAACCGCGCCTCGCCGCGCAGGTGAATGAGATCGCCGATCAGCTCGACATAGTCCTCCGCGACCTCGGTCAGGTGCGCCTCGCGCGTCCGCCGGAACGCCGCCGCGCGTCGCCCCGCCTCCGATCGCTCGCTCATCATCCTGAACTGCCCCAACCACGGCCAAGGCTTACTCATAGCCACGCTATACGGATTGTCAGCTAACCAAAAGTCCCGGGATCCAGGTCAGAAAGCTAAACGTACGTTTTTGGGCCTTCTCTCGCCGGTCCCCTTCCTGTGCCCGCGCCGCCGCACCCACGCTCATGCCGCCGGTCGTGGCGTCGACCGTCTTGCGCGCGTTCGCGATGTCGGCCGCGGTCGCGAAGCCTTTTGCGGCGCAGTATTCGATCAGTCCGAGGTGATTGTAGACCCTGCCGAACGCCTGCTGAACCTGGGTGTCGGTCGGGATGTCCTGCGCTAGTGCCGGACGGGAAGACGCGATGCATGCGAGACCGCAGACCATCAGCCGCGTCGCCGATGCGGTGTCGTTGCTCATGTATAACTCCCCTTTGTTGTCAGTGAGGACCAGCCGACGACGTCGGCGCGTCTCTGCAGACCTTATAGGTTGGCTGTTGAGCACTGGACTAGGTAGCAGTTTCCGTAAAACAGCCGGGCGACTGGCCGACGCTGTTCCGGTCGAACCAGTAAGCGGAACCGGGCGCGGATCGGCCGCGCCGATGCGGCTCGACGCCGCCGCCCGATCGGGGCAAGTTGCAGCCGGCCGCTCGCAGGGCCGGGTGGCGATGGGGGTTGCCGGATGGTGATGTGGGCGGCGATCGCAGGGGCGCTCCTCGGCTGGATCGTGTGCGAGTTCGAGGCGTACGGCCTGCTGCTCGGCGCGATCCCCGGTGCGTTGTTCGGCCTGATCCTGCGCGGAGCCGTCCGGCACGAGATCGCCGAGGCGACGGCCGAGCTTCGCGCTCAGGTCGCCGACCTGATGACCGCCACGAGCCGCAACACCGCGGCGGTGCCCGGCCT
>NZ_CAHJWW010000146.1 GCF_903643035.1 Sphingomonas bacterium
GCTCGGCCGGGCGCCAGTCGCCCAGCGGGCCGACCGGGGTCGCCACCGCCCACACCAGCCGCGCCGCCTGGATCGCCAGCAGCCCCAGCAACGCCAGCTCCGCCGCCGAATAGACGTTCACCGCCGGCAACCGCCGCACCCATCGACGCGCCCTCGCGTCGAGCACCAAGCGCATAACTCTCCAATCCCCACCGCACACCGGCCGCGCCCGTCGTCGTCGCCCAACGCCCGGCTTCATGAAGCATTCGCGCCGGTTGCGCTAGGGCGAGCCGGGCTGGCATAATGGCGACATGGCGACGATCGATCCTGCCCCCGCGCCGGCGGCGGCGCTTCCGGGCTCCGGCCTCGACCCCGCCCCCGTCGTCGCGCGTCTCGCCGCGCAGCCCGGCGTGCAGCGGGTGCCAAGCCCGAAGCTGACGCTGTTCCTCCGGCGCGGCTTCCTGTCGCCCGGCTCCTGCGCCGCGCTGATCGAGCGGATCGACGCGGGGCGGCGGCCGTCCACGATCTCCGACGACATCGGCGTCGCCGACTTCCGGACCAGCGAGACCTGCGACCTCGACCGCGCCGATCCGGTGGTGGACGAGGTGGAACGCGCGATCCTGGCGCTAACCGGCCTGCACCGCGCGTTCGGCGAGCCGATCCAGGGCCAGCGGTACGCGATCGGGCAGGAGTTCAAGGGCCACACCGACTATTTCGAGCCCACCGGCGTCGACTACCAGCGGTATTGCGGCGTGGCGGGCAACCGGACGTGGACGGTGATGGTCTATCTCAACGAGCCGGAAGCGGGCGGGGCCACCCGGTTCAAGGCGATCGACAAGATCGTCCAGCCAGAGACGGGCAAGCTCGTCGCCTGGAACAACCGCCGGCCGGACGGCACGACCAACCCGGCGACGATCCACCACGGCATGAAGGTGCGCGCGGGGGTGAAATACGTGATCACGAAGTGGTTTCGAGAGCGGGAGTGGCGGTAAGAAACCCTTGAAGTTGCTGAAGTATCGAGCCGAGGACGTGAAGACGATGCACAGGACGCTCGAACATTTCGCCGGGTTGGGTTTGGAGCGATCAGCGTCATGAACACGATCCATCGTCGTGACCTACTGATCGGATTTGGAGTGTCGATTGCCGGCTCTCCCGCACTGGCGTTGCGCCCGCACGGCCGCACAACGGTGATGGTCATGGCCAGCATGCATAAGCGGCTCGCGTCGAGTAAGCGATACACATACGACGACCTTTACTCAGCCGTTGCTCGGTTTCATCCCGATTGGGTTGGGGTGGAAATACGCAATGAAGATCTCGGCAAGCCGGACGAGTATCTCCTCGACAACTATCCTGTCGAAATGGTGGAACTCGCGCACCATTTTCCGTCTCGGACTTTCGGTTTCGATTGGCTTGGCGATGAGATTGCGGGACGGCCGATCCCCAAGGATTGGTGGACAGTCCAGAGCCCATAAAAAAGCTCGAAGAGACCATGGATTTCGGAGCGTTACCGCAAGACTTGAGACATAAGCATCTGGTTACGAGGCTCGCATCTTTGTCGAACCGGCAGGATCAGCTTCTATCAACTGCGACGGTACGCAATATAACGGATGGTCGCTATGATAGGGTGACGGCTGCCTATTACGACACGGTGCGGCATTTGACGGCCGGAACCCGGTACGCTGCACTCCCAGTTTTCTACAGACGTCGAGATGAGAAAATCTGCAGTAACATCGTAGCGGCTATGCTCGTTCGGCCGGGTACCAAAATAGCGATAGTGACGGGAGCGGACCACCACGGTGCTGTCATATCGGCACTGACCTCCTGTCATCTCCCTCTCGTCATTCTCCCCGTCCACTGACGAGCGGTAATCGACCACATCACTCCCGCACCACCTCGCCACCCTTCATCACCAGCCGCACGCGCTCCAGCGCGGCGATGTCCCGTGTCGGGTCGCCGTCCACCGCCACCAGGTCCGCCGCCAGCCCCGGGCGGATCGCGCCCAGCCGGTCCGCCAGCCCCAGCACGGCCGCGTTGCCCGCGGTCGCGATCGTCAGCACGCGGGCGGGGGCGAGCCCGCCCCAGGCGACCATCAGCTCCTCCTCGCGCGCGTTGCGGCCATGCGCGAACACGCCCGTGTCGCCGCCCGCGCACAGAGTCACGCCCGCCTTCACCGCGGCAGCGAAGCTCGCTCGCTTGGCGGTGATCGCGGGCGGCTCTGGCGCCTGCCCGTTCCAGCCGCGATAGCGCGTGATCGCCTCCGTCGCCGCGAGCGTCGGGCAGAGCGCCGTGCCGCGCGCCTTCATCAGCTGGAACACCTGCGCGGTGCCCTCATCGCCATGCTCCACCGTGTCGACGCCCGCCAGCGTCGCGCGGCGCATGCCCTCGGCGGTGTGCGCGTGCGCGGCGGCCTTGCGCCCCGCGTCGTGCGCCGCCCCTACCGCGCCCGCCATCTCGGCGACGGTGAAGGTGGGCGTGGAGCCGCCCGGACCCCCGAGCCAGTGATAGTCGGCGTAGAGCTTCACCACGTCCGCGCCCTCGCCCATCTGGCGGCGCGCGGCGGCGGTCACGCCCTCGCCGCTCGCCTCCTCGGCGCCCTGCGGCACGTCGAACGCAAGCCCGCGCGGCCCGTAGGAGCCGGTGGCGACGATCGCGCGGTTGGCGGACAGCACGCGCGGGCCGGGCACGATCCCCTGCTCGATCGCGAGCTTCAGCCCCTCGTCCGCATTGCCCGCGCCCTCCGTTCCCAGGTCGCGCACGGTGGTGAACCCGGCCATCAGCGTCGCCCGCGCCGCCGCCACCGCGCGCGCGGTGCGCAGGCTGAGCGGCTCCTTCAGCACCTGATCGTTCCAGTTCGTCTCGTCATAAGGGTGGAGGAACAGGTGGACATGGGCATCGATCAGTCCCGGCAGCACCGTCGTCCCGGGCAGCCGCCGCTCCTCCGCGCCCGCCGGCAACGACAGGTCGGGGCCGACCGCGACGATCTTCCCGTCCGCCACCAGCACCCGCCACCCGGCATGGGCGATGCCGTCCGTGGCGGTGAAGACGCGGTCGGGTTCGAGGAGGATGGGCGCCCGCGCGGCCGGCGGAGCCGCGGCGGTGGCTAGCAGGGCCGCTCCGATCAGACCGAAACGCTTCACTTCCACCCTCCCCGTTCACCCTGAGCCCTTCGACGTCGCTCGGGACAGGCCTGTCGAAGGATTGTCTTCTCACGACAGGAAGAAGAAGGACAGCCCTTCGACAAGCCTGTCCCGAGCGACGTCCTGAATGGTTCTGGGAGGGCTCCGTGGCCGGACGGCGCCGCAGCGTCGATCGGGGCAGGCGCCCCGCCGGCCGTGCCCGCGCGAGGCGGCTGACGCCGCTTCGCGCTCCGCCATGGTGGGCGCGACAGGGATTGAACCTGTGACCCCACCCGTGTGAAGGGTGTGCTCTACCGCTGAGCTACGCGCCCGATCGTTCCGCCGCGAAGCCGCTGGCGGAAACCGGAAGCGCGCCTTTAGGCGGCCGTTCGTCCGCTGTCCAGACCATGCCGCGCCCGGCCGTCGATCAGTTGACGCTGTCCTTCAGCAGCTTGCCCGCCTTGAACTTGGGATTGTGCGAGGCCTTGATCGTCATCGGCTCGCCGGTGCGCGGGTTGCGGCCGGTGGATGCCTTGCGCCGCGACAGCAGGAAGGTGCCAAAGCCGACCAGCCGCACCTCGTCCCCCTTCTTCAGCGTGACCGCGATCGTGTCGAACACCGCCTCCACAGCGCGCGCCGCATCGCCCTTGGCGAGACCGGCGGAGTCCGCCACGGTCGCGATCAATTCCTGCTTGTTCATGCCTGCGCTTGCCCCCGATGCGAACACGGGGCCTCGCACACGACATGGCGGCATCCCCAAGGCCGGCAGTAAGACTGCCGCCGCGTCGGCTGTCAAATCGAAACCGCCGCCCACCGGAAGGCGGGCGGTGGGGCTTCGATCGCCCGGGTCCCCCGGGGTCCTCAGTGGTGCAGCTCGCCGCCAGCCAGCGCGATCGTCGCCGGGGGAAGCGCGGCGAGCTCGTCCGCGTCGGTCCAGTCGATCGCCTCCAGCGGTCGCGTCAGCGCCAGCGCCAGCACCTCGTCGACATGCGCCACGGGAACGATCTTCAGCGCGTCCTTGATGTTCTGGGGGATGTCGGCGAGATCCTTCTCGTTCTCCCGGGGGATCAACACCGTCTCTATTCCGCCGCGCATCGCCGCCAGCAGCTTTTCCTTCAGCCCCCCGATCGGCAGCACGCGCCCGCGCAACGTCACCTCGCCGGTCATCGCCACTTCCCTGCGTATCGGCGTGCCGGTCAGCGTCGAGACGATCGACGTCACCATGCCGACACCCGCCGACGGCCCGTCCTTGGGCACCGCGCCCTCGGGCAGGTGGATGTGGATGTCCTTGCGGTGGAACAGGCTCGGCTTGATGCCATAGGAGGGCGCGCGCGCCTTCACGAACGAGAAGGCGGTGTCGATCGACTCCTTCATCACGTCGCCGAGCTTGCCCGTCACCTTGGCCGCGCCCTTACCGGGCACCGTCACGCTCTCGATCGTCAGCAGCTCGCCGCCCACCTCGGTCCAGGCCAGGCCCGTGACCGCGCCGATCTGATCCTCCTCCTCCGACAGGCCGTGCCGGAACTTGCGGGTGCCGGCGAACTCGTGGAGGTTGTCGGGCGTCACGACGATCGCGGCGTCCTTGCCCTCCAGGATGCGGCGCAGCGCCTTGCGGCACAGCCGCGCGATCTCGCGCTCCAGCGTCCGCACACCCGCCTCGCGCGTGTAATATTGCACCAGCGCGCGCAGGCCCTGGGTCGTGAGCGTGAACTCGCCGGCCTTGAGGCCATGCGCCTCGACCTGCTTGGCGACGAGGTGACGCTCCGCGATCTCGACCTTCTCGTCCTCCGTATAGCCCTCCAGCCGGATGATCTCCATCCGGTCGAGCAGCGGCTGCGGCAGGTTGAGGGTATTGGCGGTGCATACGAACATCACGTCCGACAGATCGATGTCGATCTCCAGATAATGGTCGTTGAACTTGGCGTTCTGCTCGGGGTCCAGGACCTCCAGCAGCGCGGACGCGGGATCGCCGCGGAAATCCTGGCCAAGCTTGTCGATCTCATCGAGCAGGAACAGCGGGTTGGACGCGCCCGCCTTCTTGAGGTTGGTGACGATCTTGCCCGGCAGCGAGCCGATGTACGTCCGGCGATGACCGCGGATCTCCGCCTCGTCGCGCACCCCGCCCAGCGACTGGCGGATGAACTCGCGGCCCGTCGCCTTGGCGATGCTCTTGCCCAGCGACGTCTTGCCGACGCCCGGCGGGCCGACGAGACACAGGATCGGCCCCTTCAGCTTGTTGGTGCGCGCCTGCACGCCGAGATACTCGACGATCCGGTCCTTCACCTTCTCCAGCGCATAGTGGTCCTCGTCCAGCGTCGCCTGGGCGGCGGCGATGTCGCGGCGTATCTTGGTCTTCTTGCCCCACGGCAGGCCGAGCAGCACGTCGAGATAGTTGCGCACCACCGTCGCCTCGGCGCTCATCGGCGCCATCGTCTTCAGCTTCTTCAGCTCCGTGGTCGCCTTGGTCCGCGCCTCCTTGGACAGCTTGAGCGTCGCGATCTTCTGCGCCAGCTCGGCGATCTCGTCGCCGTCGCCTTCCTCGCCGTCGTTGCCCAGTTCGCGCTGGATCGCCTTCAGCTGCTCGTTGAGGTAATACTCGCGCTGCGTCTTCTCCATCTGGCGCTTGACGCGGCTCTTGATCTTCTTCTCGACCTGCAGGACGCCGAGCTCGCCCTCCATCAGCGCATAGGCCATCTCCAGCCGCCGGAGCGGATTGGCCTCCATCAGCAGCGCCTGCTTCTCGGCCACCTTGACCTGCACGTTGGCCATGACGGCGTCGGACAGCTTGGCCGCCTCGACCAGCTCGGCGATCTGCGTCGCGGTCTCGGACGGCAGCTTGCGGTGGAGCTTGGCGTAGTTCTCGAACTGTTCGACGACCGTGCGCATCAGCGCGGCGACCTCAGGCCCCTCCACCTCGATGTCCGCCACCTGCTCGACCTCGGCGGTCAGAAAGCCGTCCGCCTCGCTCAGCGCCTCCATCGTCGCGCGCTGCCTGCCCTCGACCAGGACCCGGACGGTGCCGTCGGGCAGCTTCAGCAGCTGAAGCACGGTGGCGGTGACGCCCATCGTGTATAGGTCGTCGCGGGCGGGATCGTCCTCACCCGGATCGAGCTGCGCGACGAGAAATATCTCCTTGTCCGCCGCCATCGCCGCCTCCAGCGCGGCGACCGACTTGTCGCGGCCGACGAACAGCGGGACGATCATGTGCGGGAAGACGACGATATCGCGTAGCGGAAGAAGGGGGTAGCTGGTCATGAAAGCTCCGGCGGGTCCCGGATGGGCGCCCTCTCACGTCGGTATATGGGGCGAGGTAACGGAACCATCAATCGGGCGCGCGCTGGCGGGACCTTCCCGGGCCGTTGGGGCCGAGCCTGTCGAGCCCCTGTCCTTCTTCCACCGACGCGGGCAGAGGCGAAGCAGCCCTTCGACAGGCTCGGGGCGAACGGAAGACAGAAGATGATCCTCGTCCCCTTGCTGACGCTCGCCGCCGCCCAGGCCCTTCCCGGAAAAGGCGAGCCGCCGCTAACCGCGCAGACGATGCGCTCGGGCGGGCCGGTGGCGCCCGAACAGGCCGCGCTGGTGTTCGAGGCGGCGGACCTCCGGTTCGAGGTGCTGCCCGACACGCACGCGCTGAACGGCGTCGCGACGCTCACCTTCCGGCTGGAGGCGCCGCTGTCGCGGCTGCTGGTCGACCTCGACCGCAACCTGCCCGTCTCCGCGATCAGCATCGACGGCGAGCCGCTGGCCCCCGCCGCGTGGAGCAACCCCGACGGGCGGCTGGCGATCGCCCTGCCCCGCCCGCTGGCGGCCGGCGCGCGGGTCACCGCCCGCATCGCCTATG
>NZ_CAHJWW010000147.1 GCF_903643035.1 Sphingomonas bacterium
GGCGGCGCGGTCGGCGGCGTGGTCGGCGGCGCGGTCGGCGGCGCGGTTGGCGGCGGGGTTGGCGGTTGCCGACACCACGGCGGCTTTGCAGGTCTCGGCGGGCGATCTCGTCCGGCGTATGTGCGCGCAGGTGGAAGCGTGAACGCTGATCGGACCGCGCGGGCGGGGATCCACGCCGATGCCTGGGCGCACGCCCGGACTTACTCGCGCTCGACGATCACGCGCCGTGACCGCCCGCTTGACGCCGCGCCGATCGCGCCGATGAGCGCCGACGTCGACCAGCCCAGCCGCATCGGCGTCATGGGGTGGACGACGGTCATTCTGGTCGGCGCGATCTTCTGGTGCGCCGTCTTCTGCTGGGCGCTGTCGTGATGGACCGCCGCCGCTTCGCCTCGACCGACCTGGACCGCGTCGAGGAGACGATCCGCCGCATCGGCAGGAACGTAATGATCGCCATCTCCCCGACCACCGAGACGCTCGGGGGCGAGGTGTGGCGCATCAGCTGCGGCCCTGCCGGCCAGGATGGCTATGGCGAGGGTCATGACTTGGCATCCGCCATCGCCGACCTGGGCGTTCCTGCGGGTGAGGCGGCATGATCCCGCGCGTCGACACCCGGGCACGCCGCCGCAATAGCGGGCGCGCTGCGGAGGCGCGCAGCTTCTCCGGCCACCTGAAGTGGCTGCGCGGTCGCCCGTGCGCCTGCGCCGCGCGCCACGCCGCGGACTGCTCCGGCAAGATCGAGGCGGCCCACGTCGACCGCGCAGGGGGCAAGGGCGTCTCGCTCAAGGTGGCGGACTATCACGCGGTCCCGCTCTGCGCCGGCCACCATGCGGAATATCACCGGGGCGCGGCGACCTTCGAGGCCGCCTCCGGGCTCGACCTCGTCGCGGTCGCCGAGCGGTACGCCGCCGCATCGCCACACCGCGCCGCCTGGGAGCACCTTCGATGAGCGGGCCGCGCGAGGGCGTCGATCCCGACATCGAACAGGCGATCGAGGACATGCTCCCGATCGTCCCCGAGCTTCGCCAGGCAAAGGCGCAGCTGGACCGGCTCGGGCCATCGGGCGACCTCAACAAGGTGGCCGTTGCCAGAGCGCACCTGGGCGGCATGCGGTCCGACATCACGACACGGGCCGAGCGGATCGGCACGACGCTCGACGGGCTGCTGGTGATCCTCGACGTCGAGCATGGCCTGCGCTTCCAGCTGAAGCGCCAGCCGGCTCGGCACGTCGTCGAGAGCGTCCTCGCCGACAAGCTCGCGAAGCGGCTGCCGCGCCTGCACAGCGCCGCGGATGCCCATGCCGTCGCCGATATCGCGGTTGCTACCGCCGAGCTTCGCGCGCGCCGCACGAAGTACGCCGGGGCGAAGGATCTGGAGACCGCCAGGCCGGCCCTCGCCGCCGCGAAGGCCGAACTGGCCGAGGCCGAGCGCCGCGTGAACGCCGCGCGCGAGGCGCTGCGCGCGTTCCGGGGCGCCGAGCGGACGGAGGTGGCCTGATGCCCGCCCTCGACCCCGACACGACGCCCGTCGGGCGCCAGCCGGCCGCGTACCTCGTCACCCCGTCGAAGTCTCAGCCATGGATCGGGGGCGTCATCGGCGCCGCGATCGTCGCCGGCGTCGTGGTGGGCGGCGAGCGGTACACCGCGCAGCAGCAGGCCGAGGGCAGGCGCCGGGGCGTCGATCTGATCGACGGCCCCAGCCTGCTGGTCAAGCGCCAGGCGACCGCCGAAGAGATGTGGTGGCCGGCCGCGACGCTGCCGCCCGTCTTCGCTTTCGAGTGCCCGGTCATCGGCAAGCGCGGCGACCGGATCACCATCATCGCCCCGAACGGCGACGGAAAGCTCGTCCAAGCCGACGGCTGGGCTCACCGGCCGTACCGCAAGCCGCGCGATGTGTGGGGAGCAGCGGCATGATCGCCCTCGCAAAGGACCACTCGCGATGACTAATGGTGAAATGCTGCCACAGCCGTCCGCATGGGCGGCACAGCTCGCCATGACGGCAACGCCCGCCGACTTCCCGACCGACAGCTACAGCTTGGCGCTGTGGCTTGATCGTGCGCGCGCCCCCACCGACCGTGACGATAGGTATGCGCGGGACACTGTGGCATTCGTCCAAGAGTGGATGATGAGCGGCGATCACGAGCCCGATCAATGGCACCGTGACTTTGCCGCAGCCATTGATGAGCGTGTCCGCGCCCTCGCCGATCGCCAGCCCGACCAGCGGGGCGGGGAGGTGCCTTGGCATGGCGACCGTCCCGGACACGTTTGCGAAACCATCGCGGCTTATTGGGCCGAATGGGAGGAGAACCGTGCCGGTCGCGGCATTTATTCGGCTGATGAGTTAGCTGAGGATGCCGGAGAGTTTGCGACGGGCTTGTTTGATACCCTCGCCGCCGCCCCGCGCCCCGCCAAGCAGACGGGGGAGGGCGATCATGGCGACTAGCGCCGTCGATCTGTCGCGCGCCCGCTGGTCCCGGCTGCTGTCCGAGGATGATGCCGCCGCGTATCTTTCGCTCGGCAGCACGATGTTCCGCGGGCTCGGCATCAAGGCCAAGCGCATCGGCCGGCGCGTGCTGTGGGATATCCGCGACCTCGATGCGTGGGTCGACCGCATGGATGACCAGCCGATCGAGGAGACCGACCGCGCCCGCGAGAGCGCAGACGAGGAGGCGCGCTTCTTCGCGAGGCGCCGCGGCAATGCCCGGACCTGAGCTCCGCTACACCTACCGTGCCAAGGGCAGGTATTGGCGCTTCCGGCACAAGCTGACGGGCGACGTGCCGCTGCCCCTCGTCAAGGGCCTGCACTGGTCGAGGCAGCCCGAGCGTGCCGCGTTCATGGAGCGGTACGCTGAGCTGCTGGCGGTCGTGGAGAGCCGGGGCACGGTCAAGCCGGTCTCGCGCGCGAGCTTCGCCTGGCTGGTCGAGGAATACCGGGGGAGCAGCGAGTTCGGCGAGCTCGCGGATGCGACCCAGCTCGACTATGGCCGGACCCTCGACCTGATCGCCGACGAGCTGGGCGAGGTGCGCTTCGCCGTCGCCACCCGCAATATCCTCAAGGCGGTGCGAGATAGCCACGCCGCCACCGTCCGCAAGGCGCACAAGATCAAGCAGATGCTCTCGCGGCTCTACAGCTGGGCCGACGAGAATGACCTCGTCCCGGCCGGCTTCAATCCCGCCAAGTCGATCAAGCGGCTGAAGCGGAAAGGCGGCGACCGGGAGATCGTCGTCTGGTCGGACGCCGAGGCGGACCTGTTCCTCGCGACCGCGCCGGCGCACCTCGTCACGCCCGTCCTGGTCGCGCTCTACACCGGCCAGCGCCGGGAGGATGTCGCGCGCATGACCTGGCAGCAGTATCAGGGCGACGTCATCCGGGTGCGGCAGTCGAAGACGACCGCGCTGCTGGACATCGCCTGTCATACGGCGCTGCGGCGCCACCTCGACGCGCTCCCGCGCACGGCCGTCGTGATTTGCACGACCGTCGATGCGAAAGCGTTCACCGCCCAGGGACTGTCCGAGGCGCTGCGCCGCGCCGTTGAGAAGACGCCCGGCCTGCCGCGGAACAGGTCGATGCACGGGCTCCGCTACGCCGCCGGATCGCGGATGGAGGAGGCCGGCTGCACCGTCGCGGAGATCGAGTCCGTGCTCGGGCACCAGACGTTCAAAATGGCGTTGAAATATGCGTCGCAGCGGCTCCGCGCGAAGGCCGCGATGGCCAAGATGGAGGCCGCCGAAAGTGCGTGAGCCAGTCCTCGCACGAGTTCGCACTACCGCCCGCGACTCGGCGGATTTCCGTGGGGAGAACGAATGGTGAAAATAGCGAACAATGGCGGATTTCTGCGGGGTGTGCGTGGATTTGCAGTCCTCTGCGTAACCACTCCGCCATCGGGCCGCGATGCGCTGGAAGGCGCGGCTGATGGGCGGTTTCGGACGACCGGTCAACTGTTCGCGGGATCGGCCCGTCCATTTCAAGGGGACGGGAGAACCTTATGGCGCGATATTGCGTTTCCATGACACCGAGGTAACCCGGGAAAACAGGCGCGTGCAAAGCGCCGCGAGAGGATCGTCGATGCCACAGCAGGACCTGCCGATCAGTGAGTCTTCGAAGTTTCTGACCCCGGCCGGCGGCATGGTCCTGTCGGTGGCCGTCAGCGGTCTTCTCTGGAGCGGGGTGGCCGTCGTCGTCCACCTCGCAGGCGGCCTGTAGCGCCGGTTTTTCCTGCGGCGTCCGGCGTCCGGCCTCGCAGGGGCAAGTGACGGCTTGCATCGTGTCGTTCCCGCGATAAGACAGCGTGTGAGAAGTGTGTTGCTTCGCTAAAACAGTTGTGCGACAGGGAACCATGAGCGGGACGATGTACGGTCTGGATGCGGCGGAACCGCATCGCTTCGATGCGATGCGGCAGGCGATGGTCACGGGTCAGCTGCGCACGACGGCGGTCGACGACGCCCGCCTGGTGGCGGCCTTCGCGAAGGTCCAGCGCCAGGCCTTCGTTCCGCAGGGCGTCCGCGAGATCGCCTATCGCGACACGCCCGTGCCGCTGGGTCGGGGCCGCTCGCTCAACGCCCCGATGGCGACCGGGCGGCTGCTGAACCAGGCGTTCCTCCATCCCGCCGACAGGGTGCTGCTGATCGGTGCCGCGACGGGATATGCGGCCACCGTGCTCGCGCTTCTCGTTCGGGAGGTGGTCGCGGTTGAATCGGACCCGACGCTCGCGGCCGCCGCCCGCGCGAACCTTTCCGGAACGCCATCCGTATCGGTCATCGAGGGACCGCTGGAGGCGGGGCATGCGCCCGGGGCGCCCTATGACGCGCTGGTGATCGACGGCGCGGTCGGGCATGTGCCGGCCGCGCTCTTCGAGCAACTGGGCATCGGCGGCCGGCTGACGACGGGCCTGGTGGATCGCGGCGTGACCCGGCTCGCATCGGGCCGGCGGAGCGACAGCGGATTCGGGCTGACGGCTTTCGCCGATGCCGAGTGCGTGGTCCTGCCGGGCTTCACCAGCCCCGCCGCCTTCACATTCTGATCCGATGACGCGACCCTTGCGTTTCATCGCCGGGCTGTCGGCCGGCGCCGTGCTGCTGGCTGCGCCGGTCGCGGCCGACACGCTCGGCGACGCGCTGCTGAAGGCGTATCGGACGAGCCCGACGCTGACGGCGGCGCAGGCGGCGCAGCGCGCGACGGACGAGGGCGTGCCGATCGCCCGTGCCGCCGGCCTGCCGTCGGTCGGCGTCAACGGCGGATACGTGCAGAACGCCTTCGGCACCAGCAACTCGCTCGCCTCGCCCGAGCGGCAGGCGACCGGACAGACGGCGCTCACGATACCCGTCTATACCGGCGGGCTGGTCCGCAGCACGGTGCTGGCGGCGCAGACGCGGGTCGAGGCGGGGCAGATCGGCCTTCGCAGCACGGAGAGCACGCTCTTCACCGCTGTCGTCGCCGCGTACATGGACGCGATCCGCGACGAGGCGATCGTCGGCCTGAACCAGCAGAACGTCCATGTGCTCGACGTCAACCTCCAGGCGACGCGGGACCGGTTCCAGGTCGGCGACCTGACGCGAACCGACGTCGCCCAGTCCGAGGCGCGCCTCAGCCTGGCGCGCGCGCAGTTCCAGTCGGTGCAGGCGAACCTCATCGCCAGCCGCGAGAACTACATCCGCGTCGTGGGCTCGCCACCGGGCGCGCTCCAGCCGCCGCCGTTGCTGCCGCGCCTTCCCGACACGCCCGACGCGGCGGTAGAGGTGGCGCTGAAGCAGAACCCGACGCTGCTCGCCTTCCAGAAGCAGCGCGACGCCACCGCCTTCGACGTCGATGCCGCGCGCCAGCGCCGGCTGCCGCGGGTGAGCGCGGTGTTCGGGGGCAACTACTACAACTATCTCGGGTCGCTGGGTGTCGGGACCGGCGTCCGCGTGGGGCAGGATGCGCTGTCCGGCACCATCGGGGCGACGGTGAACCTGCCGATCTTCTCGGGCGGCGCGGTCTCGGCCGGCATCCGCCAGGCCCAGGCGCAGCGCACCGCCGCGGTCGAGCAGGCGACCGACGCGGAGCGCGGCGTGATCGCGACGACGCGCGCCGCCTATGCGGTGTGGCGCTCGTCGGAGCAGGTCATCCAGTCCGCGCAGCAGGCGGTGAACGCGAACAAGCTGTCGCTGGAGGGCGTGCGGGCGGAGAACAGCGTCGGCAGCCGCACGATCCTCGACATACTGAACGCGGAACAGGAACTGCTGAACAGCCAGGTGACGCTCGTCACCGCCCAGCGCGACGCCTATGTGGCGGGCTTCGCGCTGCTGGCGGCGATGGGTCAGGCGCAGGCGGGCGATCTTGGGCTGGGCGGCGGCCCGCTGTACGACCCCGTCGCGCACTACCTGAGCGTTAGGCGCCGCGTGTTCGGGGTCGGCGACGATACCGACCGCGTGACGGCGACGAGCACCGCCTCGACCCCCGCGCAGAACGCGGAACTGACCAAGCCGCTGGACCCGGCGCTGGACACGCCCGTTGACAGCAACCCGCATCTGACGACAGGTGAGCACGCGCCTGGCCGCTGACCGACGCGGCTAGGGACCGGGCCGGCTGTCGGGCCGGGCGGCGATGGGGGACGCGATGGGGGATTTGAGCAGCGAGCCGTCGATGGAGGACATCCTCTCGTCGATAAAGCGCATCATCGCCGAGGAAGGCGAGGCGGCGCCGGGACGTGGTCGCCGCGCGGGCCGCGCCGCGCCGCCGATCCCGAACGGGGATGAGGTGCTCGAACTGAACGATCCCATGCCGGATCCCCAGTCGCAGCCCCAAGCCCAGCCCCAGCCCCAAGCCCAGCCCCAGCCCAGATCGCAAGCCTCGGTGCAGCAGCGCCCCGCAGACGCGATCCGCGCCGAACCGGTGCGACCGGTCGACCGCAGCCC
>NZ_CAHJWW010000148.1 GCF_903643035.1 Sphingomonas bacterium
TCGCTCAAGCGGATGAGCCTGATCGCGCTGGGCGTGATGCCGTACATCACCGCTTCCATCGTCATCCAGCTCGCCACCTCGCTATCCCCGCACCTCGCCGCGATCAAGAAGGAGGGGGAAAGCGGGCGCAAGAAGCTGAACCAGTACACCCGCTATGGCACCGTCGCGCTCACCGCGGTGCAGGGTTATTTCATCGCCGCCGGGCTGGAGGCGCTGGGCCGCAATTCGGGCGTGCAGGCGGTGGTCGACCCCGGCATGACGTTCCGGATCGCCGCCGTCATTTCGCTGGTCGGCGGCACGATGTTCCTGATGTGGATCGGCGAGCAGATCACCAGCCGCGGCATCGGCAACGGCGTGTCGCTCATCATCATGGCCGGCATCGTCGCCAATCTGCCAACGACGCTGTACAACCTGCTGGAGGGCGGCCGGTCGGGCTCGGTCGATGCGGCGCGGCTGATCGGCATCGTCGCCGCGGTCGCGTTCCTGATCCTGTTCATCTGCTTCATGGAGCGCGCGCAGCGGCGCATCCTGATCCAATACCCCAAGCGGCAGACCCAGCGTGGGATGCAGGCGGACCGCAGCCACCTGCCGCTGAAGATCAACACCGCGGGCGTCATTCCGCCGATCTTCGCCTCGTCGCTGCTGCTGATGCCGCTGACGATCACGCAGTTCGCCGGGAAACAGACCGCCAACCCCGACACGTGGTGGGGCAGCATCGTCATCACGCTGAACCAGTATCTTCAGCACGGCAGCATCGTGTACATGCTGCTCTACGGCTTGGGGATCGTGTTCTTCTCGTTCTTCTACACTGCGGTCGTGTTCAACCCGGAGGAGACGGCGGACAATCTGAAGCGCTACGGCGGGTTCGTGCCCGGCATCCGACCCGGCAAGAACACCGAGACGTATTTCGACTACGTCCTGACGCGCATCACCGTGATCGGCGCGGGCTATCTGGCGATCATCTGCCTGTTGCCAGAGTATCTGGTGTCGGCGCTCGCCATTCCGTTCTACTTGGGCGGCACCAGCCTGCTGATCGTCGTCAACGTGACGATGGACACGGTGACGCAGATCCAGTCGCACCTGCTGGCGCATCAGTACGGCGACCTCATCAAGAAGGCGAAGTTGAAGGGCGCGCGGTTGCGCTGAACCGGCGCGGATCGGTCGGCAGGAAGGGGAGCGGGGATGAACATCATCCTGTTGGGGCCGCCGGGCGCGGGCAAGGGAACTCAGGCCGGTCGGTTGGTGAGCGAGCGCGCGATGGTGCAGCTGTCCACCGGCGACATGCTGCGCGCGGCGGTGAAGTCGGGTTCTCCCGTCGGACTGAGGGCGAAGGCGGTGATGGAGGCGGGAGAGCTCGTGTCCGACTCGATCGTGTCGGCGCTGATCGGCGAGCGCCTCGATGCGGGCGGCACCGACGCAGGCGTGATCTTCGACGGCTTCCCGCGCACTGCGCCGCAGGCCGAGGCACTGGACCTGTTGCTGGCTGAGCGCGGCCGTTCGCTCGACTATGTGGTCGAGCTGGAGGTGGACGAGGCGGCGCTGACCGAGCGGGTCGTCGGCCGCTTCACCTGCGCGCGCTGCGGCGAGGGCTATCACGATGTCTTCAAGAGGCCGGTCAAGGCCGGGGTGTGCGACGTGTGCGGGTCCACCGAGTTCAAGCGCCGTCCGGACGATAACGCGGACACGGTCGCCACCCGCATGGCGGAATACCGCGCCAAGACCGCGCCGATCCTGCCGATCTATGAGGCTCGTGGGTTAGTATATCGGGTTAATGGAATGGCAGATATCGAGGAGGTAGCTGGCGCGATCGGAATAATCTTAGATAAAGGGGGAGCGTTGGACGCTTTCTGATTTCGTTACCATTAAGCTAGTTTTCTACTGAAATTAACACAGATGTCATCCTACTGTCCTTTTCCGACCATAACCAGTTCTCTATTTCAGAGTAATTAAAGACTAGGGAGCGTTTGATCTTGGCTGCTAAATGCTAGTGTTATAAAACTTAATCATATCAACGCATGCCCGAAGTGTTGGTTCACTATAGAACTTTGCTAAGGTCTATTTGTAATGAGTCCGGTGCTTTCGTGAGCCGTAAGATTTTGGTCGTTGAAGACGATCCCGTCACGATGGGCTATCTGCAGAAGGGATTGTCCGAAGCAGGATACGCAGTTGAATTGTGTAGCGACGGACGTGACGGTTTATTCTTGTCCAGTGAAGGCATTTTCGATTTGGTCGTGGCCGACCGGATGCTACCTGGGTTGGATGGTATTGCAATGGTCAGCGCAATCCGCGCTGCCGGGCTTACCATGCCGGTGCTGATGCTTTCGGCGCTGACGAGCGTGGACGATCGGATCGACGGGTTGAAAGCCGGTGCTGACGATTATCTTTGCAAACCGTTTTCCTTTGCGGAACTGTCCGCCCGGATCGAAGCACTGGTGCGCCGGTCCGAGCGGCTGGGTGGCGAGGTACCACGTACGCGGCTAGGCGTGGGCGACCTTGAGATTGATCTGCTCGCGCGCAGTGTGCATCGCGCCGGTCGCGTCATCGCGCTGGGCGCACGCGAGTTCAATATTCTCGAGTATCTCGCCCGCCATGCCGGTGAAGTGGTAACGCGCACGATGATGCTGGAGAAGATCTGGAACTACCATTTCGATCCCGGTTCCAATGTGGTTGATGTCCATATTGGCCGGCTGCGTCGGAAGTTAGAGGATGGCTTTCCGACACCGATTTTACACACGGTGCGTGGGGCAGGTTATAGGCTATCGGCTGATAATTAGTGGCGAGGTGGCGCGTAAAATTGTCAATCACAACGCGTATCGCGTTTCTGTCGACCGCACTGGCGCTGGTCACCAGCATCGTGTTGCTCGCTTTTGTGTCGAGACAGACGCACGCCGAGGCAGTTGCGGCGGTCCGGCGCGAGACAATCGGGCAGGCCGATACGCTGGTAGCTGCCTACCGGTCGGGCGGACTCATCGCTCTGCGCGGTGCAATCGCAGATGCGGACGCTGCGAACGACCAATCGTTGGCGGTCTTGCTGCTAGGGTCCGATGGGCTTCGGCTCGGCGGCTTTGGCCCCGCACGCTTGACGGTTACGCCACTTACATTCACCGGGTTCCAAATCGGTCGGATCGGTCGTGATAGCGGGTGGGAAACACGCGAGGCGGGTTACACGATCCGTCGGGTTGGCGAAGAATGGCTGCTCACAGCACGTACGCTTGATCTGATTGTTGAGGAAGACCGCGCGCTGGAGCGTGCGTTGCTGCTATCGATGTTACTGGCGCCCGTGCTCGGGGTTGCTGCCGGGCTGATAGTGGCGCGCTATGTCGGCGGGCGTCTAGACCAGGTTGCAGCTGTGATCGAACATGCGGGGCAAGGCGACCTGACCCGCCGCGTCGTGCCGGGGGCGGGGGGCGGCGATGCGTTCGATCGGCTGGCGGGTTGTCTGAACGCCATGTTGGAGAAGCTCGAACGGGTCATGGGCGAATTGCGGGTGGTGACTGATGGGTTGGCGCACGACTTGCGTTCGCCGCTCGCTCGGCTCCGCACCAAGACCGAGCTTGCGCTGCTGACGTATGATCCGGCGCAGCGCGAGGTGGCGCTTACGGGATTATTGGGTGAGACCGATCTTGTGCTTCGGATGCTATCGACGCTCATCGAGATCAGCCGTTCCGAGGCCGCCACGCGTGACCGGTTCATCCGCGTTGATCCTGCCGCGCTGGTCGAAGAAGTGGGTGAGCTTTACGCGCCAGTGGCAGAAGATGCGGGACTGCTGTTTCGGATCGTGATCGACGAGCGGCCGGCGCCACTGGCGTTGCATCGTGAGCTCGTCAGTCAAGCCATCACCAACCTGCTCGACAATGCTATCCACCACGGCGGCACCGGGGGCGCTATCGTATTGCGTGTCGCTTGTGCGGAAGCCGGCGCGGTTGCCATTCAAGTCGAAGATCGTGGACCGGGCATCGCGACCGCTGACCGCGCGCAGGCGCGACGCAGGTTCGGTCGGCTGGACGCCGCACGCTCGACCCCGGGCGCGGGGTTGGGCTTAGCGCTAATCGAAGCAGTTGTACGTCTGCACGGCGGCCGGTTTGAGCTCGGCGACAATCAGCCTGGGCTGGTCGCGCGGATCGTGCTGGTGGAATGACTTGGTGGAGGACAGGGCGACGATGAACCTACTCACCTTGTTCGGCTTCGTGGCGATCGGCTTCACGTTGGTGTGCTATTTACTGGATGAGCGTGCGCCGGCTTGGACACTGGGCTTTGCCATCGGCTCTTTGAGCAGTGCGATTTATGGTTTTCTGCAGGGCGCGTGGCCGTTCGGAATTATTGAGGTAATCTGGACTGTCGTGGCGCTGCGGCGATGGAGTCGGTCCGAAAGGTAATTATTTGACATTGAAGTCTTGAAACCGTATGCGAGCTAAAGCTTATGACCAATACTTACGGCGACGCTTAGTTGCGCTCGCCGTATTTTTGCGTTGTATAAGCTTGAGGCAATGCGAAGAGATGGGCTGCGTTGCCGTTCGCGGCCCGTGGAGCTGGGAGAACTATTTATGGCACGTATTGCGGGGGTCAACATCCCGACAAACAAGCGAGTGGTGATCGCGCTAACTTATATTCATGGCATTGGTCCAACAAAGGCCAAAGCCATCACAACTAAGCTGAGTATTGCAAATGATCGGCGTGTGCAGGATTTAACTGATCAAGAGATCCTGCAAATTCGTGAGACGATTGATGCCGATCATCAGGTGGAAGGTGATCTCCGCCGCGAGGTCGCGATGAACATCAAGCGACTTATGGATTTGGCTTGCTACCGCGGTCTGCGCCATCGCCGCGGTCTGCCCGTTCGAGGCCAACGCACGCACACCAATGCACGTACTCGTAAGGGCAAAGCTAAGCCGATTGCTGGCAAGAAGAAGTAATCCGCTTAGAAACGGTTTACCTTGCAGCGATGTAACAGAGACTGTTCCGTCGACTCAGCTAGATAAAGTCAGGACTATATGGCACAGGTACCGCAGCGCATCCGCCGTCGCGAGCGCAAGAATATTACTTCGGGGGTGGCGCATGTGAACGCCAGCTTCAACAATACGATGATCACCATCACCGACGCGCAGGGCAACACCATCAGCTGGTCGTCCGCCGGCACGATGGGCTTCAAGGGATCGCGCAAGTCGACCCCCTATGCCGCCCAGGTCGCCGCCGAGGATGCCGGCCGCAAGGCGTCCGAGCATGGCGTCCGCACGCTGGAGGTCGAGGTGAAGGGTCCGGGCTCGGGCCGCGAATCGGCGCTCCGGGCGCTCCAGTCGGTCGGGTTCCAGATCACCTCGATCCGCGACGTGACGAGCATCCCGCACAACGGCGTGCGCCCGTCCAAGCGCCGCCGCGTCTGAGCGGCACCCGATCCAACCGTACCGGCTGACGAGCCGGCGCGATCTTCTACCCGGCCGATCCTCCGTATCGGCCCAACGCAGGGGACATGAGCTTGTCCGTCAACGCAAAGAACTGGCAGGAACTGAAGAAGCCGAGCGGGTTGGAGCGCCGCCCGGGCGGGGACCCGCGCCGCCGCGCGACGTTCGTCGCCGAGCCGCTGGAGCGCGGCTTCGGGCTGACGCTCGGCAACGCGCTGCGGCGGGTGCTGCTGTCGTCGCTTCAGGGCGCGGCCGTCACCTCCATCAAGATCGAGAACGTGCTGCACGAGTTCAGCAGCCTTGCGGGCGTTCGCGAGGACGTGACGGACATCGTCCTGAACGTGAAGCAGATCGCGCTGCGGATGCAGGGCGAGGGGCCAAAGCGGCTTCAGCTGTCCGCGACCGGGCCGGCGACGGTCAAGGCGGGGGACATCGCGGTCGCAGGCGACATCGAGGTCATGAACAAGGACCTCGTGCTGTGCCACCTCGACGACGGCGCGACGCTGAACATGGAGCTGACCGCCGACATCGGCAAGGGCTATGTCGCGGCGACCGCGAACCGTCCGGCCGACGCGCCGATCGGGCTGATCCCGGTGGACGCGCTCTACTCGCCGGTGCGGCAGGTGTCGTACAAGGTCGATCCGACCCGCGTCGGCCAGGATCTGGACTATGACAAGCTGACGCTGACGGTCGAGACGGACGGGACGATCAGCCCGGACGACGCGGTTGGCTATGCCGGCCGCATTCTCCAGGACCAGCTTGCGCTGTTCGTGCAGTTCGACGACGCGTCGATGCCGCGCGCCGCGCCGGTCGGCCAGCCCGCGCCCGCGCCGGTCGGCGAGATCACCGGCGACACGCAGCAGATCAACCGCTACCTCCTCAAGAAGGTGGACGAGCTCGAGCTGTCGGTGCGCAGCGCCAACTGCCTGAAGAACGACAACATCATCTACATCGGCGACCTTGTCGGCAAGACGGAGGCGGAGATGCTGCGCACGCCCAACTTCGGCCGCAAGTCGCTGAACGAGATCAAGGAGGTGCTGTCCTCGATGGGGCTGCGGCTGGGGATGGAGATCCCGGGCTGGCCGCCGGAGAACATCGAGGAGATGGCAAAAAGGCTGGAGCAGGAGATAATGGGATAGTCGCAGGTGGATAGCGCCAGCTATCCACCATCTCGGCGACTATCACGGCCGGCGGGTCGGCGCGCCGCGCGAGCGGCCAGCCGAACCCGTCCGACGACCCCGTAGCGAAAGCTGCGGGGTTTCTTCTTGCCTGCCTTCCCTCCGACGACACCCGCCCCACTCCCGCCGGCCACACGGCGCGGCTCCGCCGCGACGGGAGGGAAAGGGGCAGGGAAGAGGGCACGGCGAAGCCGCGCCATGACGTCGGACGGGTCGGTCTTCGGGCTTCGCCCCGCGCCCGCCCGCCGGGCCGGGCCGGCCTGCA
>NZ_CAHJWW010000149.1 GCF_903643035.1 Sphingomonas bacterium
CAGGGGTGGCTCGCCCGCGACGCGGCGCGCGCCGGAATGGCGCTGCCCAGCAGCGCGGCGAGCAGGCCGAGCGCGAGGAAGGCGAGTGCCGCGCCCGGCTGGAACGCCACATGCGACCCCGCACCCTGGAAATAGCCTGCGCCCAGGTCGCCACCGAACCAGCGCAGCGCCGCCGCCGCCATGCCATAGCCCGCCGCGAGGCCGACGACCGCCCCGATCGCGCCGATCGCCAGCCCTTCGAGCGTCACCGCCGCGACGATCCCCGCGCGCGGCATCCCCAGCGTGCGCAGCAGCGCGAACGCGCGCAGCCGTCGCGCGACCGACAGCGACTGGGCGGAATACACCAGGAAGCCGCCGGTCAGCAGCGCGACGAGCGCCAGCATGTCGAGGTTGACGCGATATGCCCGGCTCAGCGCGTCACCCTGCCGGGCCTCGCTCGCGCCGGTCGACACGGTGGCGTTCGCGGGCAACAGGCCGCGCAACGACGCGGTGGCGGCATCGCGGTCCGACAGCTTCAGGTCGAGTCGGTCGAGCTTGCCCAGCCGGCCGAACCGCTCCTGCGCGGCGGCGATGTCGATCGTGCCGACCACCTGGCCGCCCCCCTCGCCCCCGATCCCCGGCAGCACGCCCGCGAGCGTCAGCGGGACCTGGCGGCCATTGGCGCTCACCACCAGCGCCTGGCCGATCCGCGCGCCCGTCGCGGCGACCGCGGAACGCGACAGGAACAGGGTCTCGGGCGAGAACACGCCGTCCCTCGACTGGTCCGGCCCGGAGGACCGCACGCCGACAAGGCTCGGGGTGACGGCGGCGGCGCGGACCACGTCGAGGCCGAGCAGCGTGAACCGGGCCTTCCCCACCTCCGCGCGCAGGACCACGACCGGGCTCGCGTCCGCGACGCCGGCAGCGGTGGCGACGCGCGGGTACAGCGCCTCGTCGAAGCCCAGCGCGGTCGTGCCGCGCACCTGGAGGTCCGCGGCTCCGTTGACGCCGCTCACCGCGCCTTCGAACGAGGCGAGCGCCGAACCGTTGACGAGGTGGACCGCAAAGCCGAGCGCGACGCCCACCGCGATTGCCACCGCGGTCGCCCCGAACCGCGCGGGATGCCACCGCCACTCGCCCGCGATCAGCCACCGCAGCGCGACGCGGGAGCGCAAGAGACCGGGCTCAACCCCCATGGGCGCTTACCAGCCCATGCGCGTTCAGCATCAGTATCCGGTCAGCCACCCCCGCCGTCGCCGCCGAATGTGTCACCATCACCGCCGCCGCGCCGCCGGCCCGCGTTGCCTTTGCGAACAGCGCGAGCACGCGCGCCGCCGTCTCGGGGTCCAGATTGCCGGTCGGCTCGTCGGCGAGGATCAGCGCCGGACGGTGGACCAGCGCGCGGGCGATGGCCACGCGTTGCAACTCGCCGCCCGACAGGTCGCGCGCATAGCCCTGCCCCCTGTCGCCCAGCCCGACCGCGGCGAGCATCTCGCCCGCCCGCGCCTTCGCAGCATCCGCATCGGGCGCGATCAGCGCCAGCGGCAACGCGACGTTCTGGGCGACGGTCAGGTACGGCAGGATGTGGAAGGCCTGGAACACGAAGCCGATCCTGGTACGCCGCAACCGCGTGCGCGCATCCTCGCCCAGCGGACCCAGCAGCGTGCCGTCGATCCGCACCTCGCCCGCGTCGGGGTCGTCCAGCCCGGCGAGGATGTTGAGCAGCGTCGACTTGCCGACACCCGACTCACCGAGCAGCGCAACCAGTTCGCCCGGCCGGACGGACAAGTCGAGACCGGCGAAGAGCCTCCGCTCCTTCCCGACCGACTTGCTCAGTCCAGTCACTTCGATCGCGTTCATCGGGGCTCAACGATGCGCGTGTCAAATCGTCCCGGGCCGCTGTGTCGATCTCGGCGTCCCCAGGACGAAAAGCGCGAAAGACCAGCAGGCTGACGCCTTACGTCGCCATCGCCGACAGCGGTGTCACGCGCCGCAGCGCGATCGCGCCCGCCATCGCCACTCCGCCCAGCACCAGGCAGAACGTCACCACGCCGGGCCAGCCGCCGCGCGTCCAGGCGACGCCCCCGGCCGAGCCGAGCACGCTGGACCCCATGTAGTAGAAGAACAGGTACATCGCCGAGACCTGTCCCCTGGCGGCGACCGCACGGCGTCCCACCCAGGCGCTGGCGATCGAATGCGTGCCAAAGAAGCCCACCGTCACCAGCGCGATCCCCGCCACGACGGCCGCGAGCGGTGTCGCGGCGGTCAGTGCGACGCCCGTCAGCAGCACCGCGACCGGTATCCAGAACACGCGTCGCCGCCCGATCCGCCCGGCGAGCCCGCCGAACCACGCCGAACTGACCGATCCCAGGATATAGAGCAGGAAGATCCCGCTGACCGCGATCGGCCCCAGCCGGTACGGCGCCGCCTCCAGCCGGAAGGCGGCGTAGTTGTAGACGGTGACGAACACGCCCATCACCACGAAGCCTTCGAGGTACAGCCACGGAAGGCCCGCGTCGCGGAACAGCGCCACGAGGCGGAACCGCTCGCCGCGTCCGCGCCGCACGAAACCGCGCGACGGTGGCGCCAGCCGGCGAAAGCCTTCGGCGAGCCCCAGTCCCGCGACTCCCAGCATCCCCAACCCCCAGCGCCAGCCCACCGCGCCGGCGACGAGGCTCACGCCCAGCCGTCCTGCCATGCCGCCGATCGCGCTGCCGGCGATATACAGCCCCATCGCATGGCCGACGGAGGCCTCGTCCACTTCCTCGGCGACATAGGCCATCGCCACCGCCGGCACGCCCGCCAGCGCAAGCCCGGTCAGCAGCCGGCAGGCGAGCAGCGTTCCCCAGCCGGGCGCGACCGCCGCCAGCAACGTGGCGACGCCGGCTCCGAACATCGCCGCCACCATCATCGGCCGCCGCCCCCAGCGATCCGACAGCGAGCCCGCCGCCAATATTCCGATCGCAAGTGGCCCGGTGGCGATCGAGACCGCCAGGCTCGCCGCCTCCGCACTCAGATCAAAAGTCCGCGCAAAGGTCGGCAGCAGCGGCTGCGTCGCATACAACAGCGAGAAGGTGGCAAAGCCGGCGAACAGCATCGCCAGCGTCAGCCGCCGGTAGGCAAGCGTGCCGCGGGCATGGGCCACGATCACCCCTGCGCCTCTTCCGCCCGCTCCCCCGCCCGCGTCCCCGTCTGCTCCCCTGCGCCGGCAAGCGCGCCGGCGATCAGCCTGCGGGTATTCGCGATACCATACAGCGCGATGAAGCTGCCCATGCGCGGACCCTGCGGCGATCCCAGCAGAGTCTCGTACAAGGCGCGGAACCAGTCGCGCAGCGCCTCCTTGCCGAACGTCGCCTTGCCCGTCTCGTACACCAGCGTCTGGATGTCCTCGGCCCCCGTCCCCTCGGGCAGCGCCGCCAGCCCTTCGTCGAGCAGCCGCAGCGCCCCGGCTTCGACCGGTTCGGGCGCGCGGCGATGGAGCGTCGGCGCGACCACGTCGCGGTTGTAGGCGAGCGCGTGGCCGATCAGCCGGTCGAGCTCCGGGTGCCGCTCGGGCGTCGCATCGGGCAGGTAGCGCGCGAGATAGCCCCACACGCCCTCCCGGCTCGCCCCCGAGCCCAGCACGCCCGCGAGGTTCAGCAGCAGGCCGAAGGTGACGGGCAGTTCACCCGTGGGCGGCGGACCGGCGTGGATGTGATGGACGGGATTGCCCAGCCGCTCGCGCGCCGGCTGGTCGGGGTAGAGCGCGCGCGACTGCCAATACTCGTCCACCGCGCGCGGGATGACGCCCAGGTGCAGCTGCTTGGCCTTGCGCGGCTCACGATAGGCGTAGAACGCTAGGCTCTCGGGCGGCGCATAGTCGAGCCACTGCTCCAGCGTCAGGCCGTTGCCCTTCGACTTGCTGATCTTCTGCCCGGCCTCGTCAAGGAACATCTCGTAGGTGAAGCCCTCGGGCGGGCGGCCGCCGAGCGCGCGCGCGATCCGGCCCGACTGGGTGACGGAGTCGATCAGGTCCTTGCCCGCCATCTCGTAGTCGACGCCGAGCGCGACCCAGCGCATCGCCCAGTCGACCTTCCATTGCAGCTTGGCCCGGCCGCCGAGCGCGGACGCGACGATCCGCCCGCCATCCTCGTCGACGAAGGCGATCAGGCCGGCGTCGGCATCCACCACCTCGACCGGCACCTGGAGCACGCGGCCGCTCGCCGGCGACACGGGCAGCACGGGCGAGTAGGTCGCGCGCCGCTCGGGGCCGAGCGTCGGCAGCATGATCGCCATAATCGCGTCATGATGGCGCAGCACACCGCGCAACGCGTCGTCGAACCGGCCCGAGGCGTAACAGTCCGTCGCCGAGACGAACTCGTACTCGAATCCGTAGCGGTCGAGGAAGTCGCGCAGCCGGGCGTTGTTGTGTGCGGCGAAGCTATCGTAGCGGCCGAACGGGTCGGGGATGCGGCTGAGCGGCCGGCCCAGATGCTCGGCGAGCATCGCGCCGTTGGGCACGTTGTCGGGTACCTTGCGCAGGCCGTCCATGTCGTCGCTGAACGCAACCAGCCGCGTGGGCACGTCCGACAGCTCCGCGAAGGCGCGGCGGACCATGGTGGTGCGCAGGACCTCGTTGAACGTACCGATGTGCGGCAGGCCCGAGGGACCGTAGCCGGTCTCGAACACGATCGCCTCGCCGCCGGGCTTGCCGTCCGGCCAGCGCTTCAGCAGCTTGCGCGCCTCCTCATACGGCCAGGCCTTGGAGTCGAGGGCGGCGGCGCGGAGCTCGGGATCGGTCATCGCGGCGCATCTGGCGCTTTGCGGGTGTCCACGCAAATGCTATGGTCGCCCGATGGAAGAATGGCTTCTTCGTGAGGAACCCAGGCCCGTCAAGTTGACGGTGGACGATTTCCTGCTGCTCGCCGACGCCGGCGCGTTCGACGGTTATGGCCGGACTGAATTGATTGAGGGGGTGATCGTCGAGATGGCACCGATGCGCACCCGGCACGCCTCCCTCGTCGGGGACTTCTACTATAACTTGCGCACGGCGCTCAAGGCGTTCGGATCGCCCCTGACCGCGATGCTGGGACCGACCGTCAAGCTGCCGCCGCACAACGCGCCCGAGCCGGATGTCGTCGTCGTTCAGCTCGGCGATGACCGCTACCTGCCCGGCGAAGCGGCGGCGCTTGCGGTCGAGGTGTCGGTCTCGACGCTCCGGCACGACCTCACGGTCAAGCGCGATATCTACGCGCGAGCCGGCGTCCCCGAATATTGGGTGGTCGACGGCGAGGCGAACGTGGTGCACCAGTTCTGGAACCCGCGCGACGGCATCTATGCCGAAACGCGCGTCGTGGCGCTGGCGGGCGAGCTGGCCAGCGCGACCCTGCCCGGCATCCTCATCGACGCGACCGGCTTCTAGCCGCCCGTTGCCAATCCGTTCCGGGTGGCGGATAGCGGAACCATGCCGCCGCACCCCGCGATCCACGCCAGCCACGCCGGCATCTGGATCGCCGACCGCGAGGGGTGCCGGCAGATCGGCCGGGCCGAGGCGGTCCGGATCGCCGCCGACACGCCGGTGATCCTCCTCAACGCCCCGCTGATCGGGCAGCGGCTGGGCCATGCCGACCTGTCGGGGCTGGACCTGCTGGAGCTGTTCGCCTTCGTCCACCCTGCGCGCTTCGCGGTGCCGACACCGGCGGGGCTCGCACGCGCGGTCGACCTGTCACCGCCCGAGCGCGACGCCGACGTGGCCGAGTTCCTGCTGGAGGCCGCCGCCGCGCTGCTCGCAGTACCCGGCACCGCCGGAAGTCCCGACTGGCCCGAGCGGGAGGGCGCGTGGGCGAGCGCCGGCAGCCTGGCGCGGCTGCGCTGGCCATGGGCACCGCTGGTGACGGCCGCGCTCGAGCGCCCCGCGGACGGCGAACGATCGTTGTTCTCGCGCCTGCCGGAATGGGAGGAACAGCCGCCCCGCCCCGCCCCGCGCAATATCACGCTGGAACCGGGCGAGGCGGAGGCGCGGCTCGCCATGCTGACCGGAGCCATGGACGCGGGCGGTGCGGAGGAGCGTCCCGGCCAGCGTGCCTACACCACCGCCGCCTCTGCCGCCTTTGCCCCGCGAGCGGTGCGCGACGCGCCCAACATGGTGCTGGCGGAGGCGGGGACCGGGATCGGCAAGACGCTGGGCTATCTCGCTCCCGCCTCGCTATGGGCGGCGCGCAGCGGCGGGCCGGTGTGGGTGTCGACCTATACCAAGGCGCTGCAACGCCAGCTCGCGCGCGAAACGCACCGGCTGTTCCCCGATGCCGCCGAACGCCGCGGCCGCGTCGTCACCCGCAAGGGACGCGAGAACTATCTGTGCCTGCTGAACCTGGAGGATGCGCTTCAGGGCGGGTTCGCGGGGCGAGCGGCGGTGCTGGCGCAACTCGTGGCGCGCTGGGCGGCGTATACGGCGGACGGCGACATGGTCGGCGGCGACCTGCCCGGCTGGCTGACGACGTTGTTCCGCCGCAACGGCCCCGCCGCGCTGACCGACCGGCGTGGCGAGTGCATCTATGCCGGTTGCCCCCATTACCGCCGATGCTTCATCGAGCGCGCGGCGCGCGCGTCGGCCGAGGCGGACATCGTCATCGCCAACCACGCGCTCGTCATGGTCAACGCGGCGCGAGGGCGGGAGGTCGCGACGCGGCCGACCCGCTACGTGTTCGACGAGGGCCACCACCTGTTCGACGCCGCTGACGCGATGTTCGGCGTGGCGCTGTCGGGCGCGGAGACGATCGAGCTGCGCCGCTGGCTGCTGGGGCCGGAGACGACCGGGCGCGGCCGGCGGCGGGGCCTTGCCGCGCGACTGTCCGACGTCGCGAGCTATGACGAGGCGGGCG
>NZ_CAHJWW010000150.1 GCF_903643035.1 Sphingomonas bacterium
CCACGCGCGACAATGCCGTAGCGCTGGTCGCCGCGCGGCCTCCGTCGGCGCCCCTTGCCCTCCTGCTCCTGCGCGACGGCCTTTCGCGGACGGTGACGCTGGCGCCCGTTCCCGAATGTCGGGTGGGGTTCGAGGTTCTGCTCGGGTCCAAGATGATCGCCCATTCGGATGGGCGGCTCGTTCAGATCGGCGTGCGCTATCTCGCCCGGTTCGGCGACGACCAGCTCGCGGTAATCGTCGCGCACGAACTGTCGCATGTCATCCTGCACCACCGCGCCCGGCTGGAGGCGGCCGGTGTCCATTGGGGTCTGCTGGGCCAGGTCGGCCGCGACGCACGGCTGTTCCGGGAGACCGAGGATGCGGCGGACCAGCTGAGCGTCTCGCTGCTGCGCAACGCCGGCTATGATCCAGAGCTGGCGGTGACGTTCTGGCAGCACGATGTCGGCGACCTCGACGACGGCATCCTGCACGGCGGGACGCACTCGTCGTCCGGCGCGCGGGCAAGGGCGATCGCGGCCGAGATCGCGCGGATACCGGCAGGAGCGCCGCTGCCGTATCTGCCGCCCGTACTGAAAACGCGGGACCGGCCGCTGGATTGACCGGGGGCGCTCGGGATCGCGCGGCGCTCGCGATTGTCTGGCCTCGTCATGCTGGTACAGCGTCGCGATGCGTCGTCCCCATCCCCGTCCGGCTGCCTGTTTCGATCCAGCCGCCTTGAATGTCGACCGGTCGCGCCATCGTCCTGGCATGCGCTTGGATGCGGACGCTTCGCACCCGGCCCGGAACACCCCGGAGCGGCGGCGTCGCAGGACCGGACCTCGATCTAGGAGAATATGATGGCAACGGCACTTCCGCGCTCGACGCATCGACGCGTGCTCGTCACGGGAGGGGCGGGCTTCGTCGGTTCGCACCTGTGCGAGCGTTTGCTGGAACGCGGCGACGAGGTGCTGTGCCTCGACAACTTCTACACCGGCAGCCGTCACAACGTGGCTCATCTGATCGGCAACACCCGTTTCGAGCTTCTTCGCCACGACATAACGTTTCCGCTCTACGTGGAGGTGGACCAGATCTACAACATGGCCTGCCCGGCCTCTCCGGTCCATTACCAGCACGACCCGGTACAGACGACCAAGACCAGCGTGATCGGCGCGATCAACATGCTCGGCCTCGCCAAGCGCCTGCGTATTCCCGTGCTCCAGGCCTCGACCTCGGAAGTCTACGGCGATCCGGCCATTCACCCGCAACAGGAAGAATATTGGGGCAATGTCAATCCGATCGGTACCCGCTCCTGCTATGACGAAGGCAAGCGATGTGCCGAAACCCTGTTCTTCGACTATTATCGCCAGCACAATCTTTCCATCAAGGTCGCCCGCATCTTCAACACCTACGGTCCCCGGATGCATCCGAACGACGGCCGCGTCGTATCGAACTTCATCGTCCAGGCATTGCGTGGGCACGACATATCGATCTACGGCGATGGAACGCAGACCCGGTCGTTCTGCTATGTCTCGGATCTGGTCACGGGATTGATGGCCTTGATGGACTCCGGACCCGAGGTGACGGGGCCGATCAACATCGGCAATCCGGGCGAGTTCACGATGTTGCAGCTTGCGCAGGAGGTGATCGCGCTTACCGGTTCCGGATCGATGATCGCCTATGAGGCCTTGCCGTCGGACGACCCGCGCCAGCGCCAGCCCGACATCACGCGCGCGCGCGACCAGCTCGACTGGACGCCGACCATAGCGTTGCGCGACGGCCTGACAAAGACGATCGCGTATTTCGCGGCGCTGGTATGAGCTGCTCCCGAACGGCTGTCGCCCTGTTGGCTTGAAAGGTTTTCCGATGCGCATCGCCATGATCGGCACAGGCTATGTCGGCCTCGTCTCCGGTGCCTGCTTTTCCGACTTTGGCCATCATGTGGTCTGCGTGGACAAGGACCCCTCGAAGATCGAAGGGCTCAATGCCGGCCGCATGCCGATCTATGAGCCGGGGCTGGAGACGCTGGTCGCGACCAATGTCCGGGCGGGACGGCTGTTCTTTACCCTGGACGTGACGGAGGCGGTCAGGGATGCCGACGCGGTATTCATCGCCGTCGGCACGCCGTCACGCCGCGGCGATGGCCACGCCGATCTCAGCTTCGTCTATGCGGCGGTGGAGGAAGTGGCGCGGGCGACCACGAACGACATCACGCTCGTGACGAAGTCCACCGTCCCGGTCGGAACGGGTGACGAGGTCGAGAGGATCGTGCGGTCGGTCGCGCCGGATCGGGCGATCCGCGTCGCCTCCAACCCCGAGTTCCTTCGCGAGGGCGCGGCGATCGAGGACTTTAAGCGCCCCGATCGCGTGGTATGCGGGACGAATGACCCGGAAGCCGCCACGTGCCTGCGCGCCATATACCGGCCACTTTCGCTCAACAAGTCGGCTCCAGTATTGTTCACCGACCGGCGGACTGCGGAACTGACCAAATACGCGGCGAACGCGTTCCTGGCGACCAAGATCACCTTCATCAACGAGATCGCCGACCTGTGCGAGGCGGTGGGCGCCGACGTGCAGGAAGTGTCCTATGGCATCGGGCTCGATAACAGGATCGGACGCAAGTTCCTTCACGCCGGACCGGGTTATGGCGGGTCATGTTTCCCCAAGGACACGCTGGCGCTGCTTCAGACCGCGGAACGCCACGAGACGCCGTTGCGGATCGTCGAGACGGTGGTGAGCGTGAATGCCATCCGCAAGCGCGCCATGGGTCGCAAGGTCATCCGTTTCATGGGGGGCGAGGTGCGCGGCAAGACGGTCGCGATCCTGGGCCTGACGTTCAAGCCCAATACGGACGACATGCGCGACTCGCCGGCGATCGACATCATCCAGGCGTTGCAGGACGCGGGCGCCCATGTCCGCGCCTGCGATCCCGAGGGTGTGGAGCAGGCCCGGCGCATGTTTAGCGACGTCGAGTTCGTCAGCGGTCCGATGGCGGCGGTGAAGGACGCCGATGCGGCGGTGATCGTGACCGAATGGGACGAGTATCGCGGGCTCGACCTTCGCGAGATCGGCGCCGTGATGCGATCGCCGGTACTTGTGGATTTCCGCAACATCTATGCCGCGGATCAGGCGCGCGTCGCGGGCCTCCGCTACCTCGGAGTGGGCAAGCCGCACTGACCGGATATGGGACCGGGTGCGGGGCCGGGTCTGGGACGATGGGCCATTTACATCGAAGTTGCGCTACGGCTACGAGCCCGTCATGATATCAAAAGGACAGGGGGTAGAAGTAGTGCCGAATGGTAAGACCGCGCTTATCACGGGCGTGACCGGGCAGGACGGCGCCTATCTCGCGCAGCTTCTACTCGCCAAGGGATATCGGGTTCACGGCCTGAAGCGGCGCTCGTCGTCCTTCAATACCGGTCGGATCGAGGATATCTATCAGGATCCGCATTCCGACGATCCGCGGTTGACGCTGCATTATGGTGACATGACGGACTCGACCAACATCATCCGGCTGGTGCAGGACACGCAGCCCGACGAGATCTACAATCTCGCCGCGCAAAGCCATGTCCAGGTCAGTTTCGAGACGCCCGAATATACCGCCAACGCGGACGGTATCGGTGTCCTGCGGGTACTGGAAGCGATCCGCATATTGCGGATGGAGAAGAAGACCCGCTTCTATCAGGCGTCGACATCCGAGCTTTACGGACTGGTGCAGGAAGTGCCCCAGCGCGAGACCACGCCTTTCTACCCGCGCAGTCCCTATGCCGCCGCCAAGCTGTACGCGTACTGGATCGTCGTCAACTACCGCGAAGCCTATGGACTGCACGCATCCAACGGCATCCTGTTCAATCACGAGAGCCCGTTGCGCGGCGAAACCTTCGTGACGCGCAAGATCACCCGCGCCGCCGCCGCGATCAAACTGGGTCGTCAGCACAGGCTGTACCTCGGCAATCTCGATGCGAAGCGCGACTGGGGTCATGCGCGCGAATATGTCCGGGGCATGTGGCTGATGCTCCAGCAGGACGAGCCGGACGATTACGTGCTCGCGACCGGCGAGACGACGCCGGTGCGCACCTTCGTGGAATGGGCGTTCGCCGATGCGGGCATGACGCTCGAATGGCGGGGGCAGGGTGTCGATGAAAAGGGCTATTGCGCCAGGACCGGCGACTGCCTCGTCGCGATAGATCCCCGGTATTTCCGACCGACCGAGGTCGAGCTCCTGATCGGAGATCCCGCCAAGGCGAAGCAGAAGCTGGGCTGGTCGCACGAGACGTCCGTGCGGGACCTGGTGCGCGAGATGGTGACCGCCGATCTGGAGGTGATGACCACCGCCCCGATCGACGCTAGCGCGTGAACTGAGACCATGACCGATCCGACCTACAGCCTGGCGGGCAAGCGCGTCTACGTCGCGGGACATCGCGGCATGGTGGGCTCCGCCCTCGTCCGCCGGCTGGCGCGAGAAGGGTGCGACGTCCTGACCGCCACCCGAGACGAGGTCGACCTCAAGGACCAGGCGGCGGTTCGCGCCTGGTTCGCGCGCGAGCGGCCCGACGCGGTGTTCCTCGCCGCCGCCAAGGTGGGCGGGATCCTGGCCAACGATCGCTATCCGGCCGACTTCCTCTACGACAATCTGATGATCGAGGCGAACATCATCGAGGCGTCGCATCGTGCCGACGTCGGCAAGCTGCTGTTTCTCGGCTCGTCGTGCATCTATCCGAAGTTCTCGGCCCAGCCGATCACCGAGGACGCGCTGCTGACCGGCCTGCTCGAGCCCACCAACGAATGGTATGCGATCGCCAAGATCGCCGGGATCAAGCTCGCGCAGGCGTATCGCCGGCAGCATGGGCGCGATTACATTTCCGCGATGCCCACCAACCTCTACGGACCGGGCGACAATTTCGATCTGTCGTCCAGTCATGTGATGCCCGCGCTGATCCGAAAGGCGCATGAAGCCAGGCTGGCGGGTGCGCCGTCGATCACCATGTGGGGGACGGGAACGCCGCGGCGCGAGTTCCTCCACGTCGACGATCTCGCCGACGCCTGCGTCTTCATGATGCAGCGATATTCCGACGATGGTCACGTCAATATCGGCTCGGGCGAGGACATCGCGATCGCCGACCTCTATCGGCTGGTCTGCGCGGTCGTCGGTTACGAGGGCGCGGTCACGGCCGACGTGTCGAAGCCGGACGGCACGCCCCGCAAGTTGATGTCGAGCGCGAAGCTCGCCGCGCTGGGGTGGCAGGCCCGCATCGGGTTGTCGGAAGGCATCGCCGATGCCTATCAGGCATTTCAGGACGCCGCCGCCGCCTGACCGCGCCGTCGCTTGGCAGGCGGCCGGGAGCGTCATTACGAGACTTGAGGTTCGGGGAAGGCGTCAGGCCACCGGCCTCGACGCCTTCCCCGGGGCTCGGCGCCTATTCCGCCGCCACCTGGGTCGCCGCGAACATGTCTCCGCTCATCGCTTCCTCGTTCGCGACGCGCGGCAGTTTCGCCTTCTGGCGCGAGTCGAAGCTCGACCACACGTCGTTCCACTGGCCGCGGGTCGCCGCCTTGGAATATTCCGTTGCGCGGGTCTCGAAGAAGTTCGCGTGCTCCACGCCGTTGAGCAGCGGCGCGAGCCAGGGCAGGGGGTGCTCGTCGATCATGTAGATGGGCTTCATGCCCAATTGCCCCAGTCGCCAGTCGGCGATGTAGCGGATGTACTTCTTGATCTCCTTGGGGGCCATGCCGTTGACCGGACCCTGTTCGAAGGCGAGGTCGATGAACGCGTCCTCCAGCCGCACCGTCGTCTGGCACACGTCGGCGATGTCGTCGCGAACGGTGCGCGTCAGGCAGTCGCGCTCGGCGCAGAAGGCGTGGAACAGGCGGATGATCCCCTCGCAATGCAGCGTCTCGTCGCGCACCGACCAGGACACGATCTGCCCCATGCCCTTCATCTTGTTGAAGCGCGGGAAGTTCATCAGCATCGCGAACGAAGCGAACAGCTGCAAACCCTCGGTAAAGCCGCCGAACATCGCCAGCGTCTTGGCAATATCCTGGTCATTGTCGACGCCGAACTGCTGCAGATAGTCGTGCTTATCCTTCATCTCCGAATACTCGAGGAACATGCCGTACTCGCTCTCGGGCATGCCGATCGTGTCGAGCAGGTGCGAATAGGCGGCGATGTGGACCGTCTCCATGTTGCTGAACGCGGCCAGCATCATCTTGATCTCGGTCGGCTTGAACACGCGGCCGTATTTCTCGTGATAGCAGTCCTGCACCTCGACGTCGGCCTGGGTGAAGAAGCGGAAGATTTGGGTCAGCAGGTTGCGCTCGTGATCGGTCAGCTTCTGCGCCCAGTCGCGGCAATCCTCGCCCAGCGGGACCTCCTCGGGCATCCAGTGGATCTGCTGCTGACGCTTCCAGAACTCGAACGCCCAGGGGTATTCGAACGGCTTGTACTGCTTGCGGGCTTCGGTGAGGGACATGGGATTACTCCGGACGCGAGAAAAACAAGGATAAGCCGCTCAAGGCAAAGATGATGCCGAAAGCGCGAAAGTGCCAGACGAACCAAGGCCGCCGCATGAGGCTGAGTTGCCATTCCATGTTGCGGATCGCCAGCCTACTCACCGGGCCGGCAAGCGCGAGCAGCAGGACGCCGATCATCGCGAACATGACGCCAATGGCAATGCTCACCGCCCCGGCCCCCAACCCGCCATGCTCCACGCGAACAGCGCCAGCACCAGTGCGCCCGCGCCCAGCATCGTGCCGGCGATGCGGCGCGCGTAGACCGCGCCCTCGCTGCGCGGGACCCGCGTCCACAC
>NZ_CAHJWW010000151.1 GCF_903643035.1 Sphingomonas bacterium
ACATCGCATCCAACGCTATCTCAGCTACGGTAAACGAGCTCACGTCTTGAGAACGCGCCAACGATCTGCTAATATTATTCGATCAAGCCATCGAATTGTGATGACATAATGTCGATTATCGGATTTTTGCGCTCACCCATTTAGATTTGTCACCCCTGCGCGAGAGGTGGCTTCACGCCGCCGCCCAATCCTCGACGCTCAGCCCCGCGACGCGCTCGAACTCGCGTGTGTTGGCGGTGACGACGATCAGCCCGCGGGCGCGCGCCTGCCCCGCAATCAGCAGGTCGTAGCCGCCGATCGGCAGACCCACCGCCGCCAGCTCAGCGCGGAGACGGCCCGCCTCGCGCGCATCGTCGAGGTCGAGGTCGAGCACCGGGAAAGCCAGCGCGTCGACCTGCGCGAGATTATGCTCGACGCGGGCTGAGCGGTACGCGCCCCAGTAGAGCTCGTGTAGCACCACCGCCGATACCGCGACGTCACCTGGCGACTGCTGGCGCAGCCGCTGCGCGACAGTGCCGCCGGGGTCGCGCAGCACAGCAATGACCGCGTTGGTGTCGAGCGAGTAGGTCACGGCGCGTCGAACAGCGCCCGCGGCTGCGGCGGCAGCTGATCGCGACCCTCGTCGAGAAAGTCGGCGTCGACCGGCTGCAGACGGTCGAGCCACGCCCAGCTGACCGGCAGCGGCTCGAGCACCACCGCCGCGCCCGCTCGCCGGATGCGAACGGCGTCGCCGTCGATGCGGTACGCGCGCGGCAGCCGCACCGCTTGGCTGCGGCCGGTCCAGAACAGCTTGGCGGTGTCCATGCTTTTGCTCCCGGTGGTAGGCATCAAACATATACGGCGGCCGGCGGGAAAGACCAGTGCGAGATTGCCCGGCGGGCTTAGCCGATCGCCGCCATCAGCTGCGCGCGCATGTCGAGCCCGTCGCGCTCGCGCTCCACCATTGTGTACACCCCCCTACCCTCGCTGGCGGCCTGCCACAGCGCGCCGATTGCGCGCTTGGCGGTGGCGTCGGCGAGCAGGTGGCCGCCCTTGTATTCGACGACCAGCAGGCGACCGTCGGTCAGTTTCGCGACGAAATCGGGATAGGTCCGGCCGGTCGCCGTCGGCAGCCAGAAGGCGTGCGCGTGACCCGCGACGTTGCGCACCCAGAACTCGACGCCAGCAAGGCTGTCGAGCGCCTGCGCGCACCCGAACTCCTCGCCGTCGTCGCGGCCGTCGAACGCCGGCACGCGGTCGGGGCCGAGGAAATGGCGATTGAACTGCCACGCGCCGCGATACGTCGGCACCCCGTCGAACATGCCGTCGCTGAAGGCGAAGCCGGCGTGGAACGAGAGCGCGGGCCGCGCGCCGGCGGCGAACAGGCACGTCTGATAAGCCCGCGCCCGCTCCGCCGCGCGGATGGCCGCCAGTCTCTCCTTCAGCTTGCGCGCCAGCACGAAGCGGCAGCGCATAAGCGTCGCCAGCGAGATCGCCCGCGGCCCCGTCAAGTGGCGGACGACCGCGGCGAGCCATGCGATCAGCTCACCCTGCCCGATGCCGGGGTCGCGAACCTGCCGGTCGAGCAGGCGGACCAGTCCCGCCTCGGTCCAAGCATCGACCGCCACATCGAGCATCAGCTGGTCGGCGCGGTCGCCGTGACCGACGACGAGGCGGTCGCCGCTTCTGCGCTTCCTGAAAGCGGACGTACGTTCACCTCTTTACAGCCGCGCTCCCTCAAATGATCATGTGCGCTTCTACCGCTTCAAGATCAGGATTGAAGATCAGCTTCTGATCAAGCGCTCGTACTCGGCCTCGGCTCGGCCGTACGTTGTGTCGGCGAAGACGATCAGCGCGGTACGGTCGCGTATCGACAGCCGACCACGAAGGCTACGGATGGTTCCGCTTCCCTCGAGCTGATGCAGCGCGTCCGTGATGCTGGCGCGGCGCACGCCCAGCATGGCGCTGAGCTCGTCATGGGTTATGGCCAAATCATCGCCTTCGATCCGGTCGTGGTACAGGAGTAGCCACCTCGCGAGGCGCTGAGCGACCGATTGGAGGAGATTGGAGGCGATCGTCTCTGCCATCTGCAGGACGAACGCCGAAGCATAGCGCAAGAGCATCTCGCGCAGCATCGGGCTGGCATCTAGCGCGCGGTGAAGATAGACGACGCTGATCTCAAGCGCCGTTGCGTCGGGACCGCGAGCAACGACTTCATGGGGCCAGCGGTCGTTTCCCATCAGCGCCGGCCATCCCGCGAAACCCTCGCGTCCCAATAGACCGACGGCCACGCGGCGATCGTCGGGCAGCACATTCACGAAGCCGGCGATGCCGCCTTCCGGAAAGCAGACTTGTTCGATCTCGGCGCCGCTCTCACCCAGCCGGCTGCCGCTCGCCATCTTCACGCGCCGGAGGTGCGGTTGGAGCAGCGCGTAAGCGTCGCCGGGCAAAGCGCGAAGGAGCAAGTTGCCGGCGTCATCCTGCGAGGGGCCGGCCAAGCCAATGGCCTGCTTGGCCAGGGCGATGAGTGGTTGGTCCATCGCCCATTCCCCAAGGCGGCCGGCCTTCGCGCGCTGCCGTACCGCAACCGCTCGCGACGCGACCGGTTATGAGCCGTGCATAAACAGGGAAACATCGATGGTCCAATCACTTCGCACCGGCGGCTTGCTCGTGACAATGGCGCTGCTCGGGACGGCATCGGTCGCCGTCGCGCAGTCAACGACATCGCCGAACGCGTCGCCTCCGCCTCCCCCACCGCCGATCGCGTCGCAGCCCGCGAAGGCATCACCCGATATGCAGGCGGTTCTCGATGCCCTCGCGGCACTCGGTCCCAAGCCGATCGAGACGCTGACGCCGGTCAAGGCGCGGATCCAGCCTGCGTTCCCGGACGCGTTGCACGCCGTCATGCGGCGGCAGGGCCAGTCGACCGCGCCCGATCCCGCCGTGACCACGCAGGATTTACCCTACGGGTCTGATCCGATGCAGTATGCACGGGTGTACCGGCCGGCCGGCGGCGGGACCAAACTGCCGGTGGTCATCTATTTCCATGGCGGCGGCTGGGTCATCGCCGACGTCAATGCCTACGACGCCGCGCCGCGGCTGATGTCCAAGCAGCTCGGCGCGGTTGTCGTGTCGGTCGAGTACCGCCACGCCCCCGAAGCGAAATTTCCTGCGCAGCACGAGGATGCGGCCGCGGCTTATCGCTGGACGCTACAGAATGCCGGCGGCTGGGGCGGCGACGCCGGCCGGGTCGCCGTCGCCGGCGAGAGCGCGGGCGGCAACCTCGCCGTCGCGACCGCGATCTACGCGCGCGACAACAACCTGCCCGCGCCGGTCCACATCCTCGCCGTATACCCCATCGCCAACAGCGCCACGGACCTGCCGTCGCGGCGGGACTCGGCCAACGCCAAGCCGCTCAATGCCGCGATGCTCAAGTGGTTCGGCTACTTCTACACGAGCAGCATGGCCGACATGCAGGACCCGCGGATCAACCTCGTCGGTGCCAACCTGCGCGGGCTGCCGCCGACCACCATCGTCAACTCCCAGATCGATCCCCTCCGCTCGGACGGCGAGACGCTGGCGGCGGCAATGCGCTCGGCCGGCGACCGCGTCGAGCAGCGCACCTTTCCCGGGGTGACCCACGAGTCGTTCGGCATGGGGAAGGTGGTGCGCGGCGCCTACGACCAGGAGAACTTCGCCATCGGGCGGCTCAAGACCGCCTTCGCCCGCTGAGCCTTTCAGGAGTAGCCGAGATGAAGACTGCCCTCATAATCTTTTCCATGCTCGCCGCCGCTCCTGCGGCGGCGCAGGTCATGGCACCCGCCGAGTACGTGAACACCGCCGGCGCGAGCGACCTATACGAGCGCCAGTCGAGCCAGATCGTGCTGCAGACGACGCAGGACCCGAAGGTTAGGCAGTTCGCGCAGCAGATGATCGCCGAGCACACAACGAGCACCGCCGACGTCAAGGCGGCCGCCGCGCGCTCGCGCGTGCCTGTGGCACCCCCGGCGCTGATGCCGGCCCAAGCCGAGCTCATCGCCCAGCTCCGCGCCGAGAGCGGGCCGGCGCGTGACGCGATCTACCTTGCGCAGCAGAAGGCGTCGCACAACCAGGCACTCGACGTGCAGAAGGCCTACGCCATGGACGGCACCGCGCCGGCGCTCAAGGCCGCCGCCGGCAAGATCGTACCGGTAGTCGAGAGCCACATCGCTATGCTCAAGGCGATGTGATCTTGGCTCGGCGAGCCGGACCGACGCGGACGATCGACGCCGGCGACCTTGCGATCGCCTTTGACGAGCACGGTCCGGCCCATGGCGACGCTGTGCTGCTGCTCCACGGCTGGCCGGATGACGCCTCGACCTGGGACGACGTCGCGCCCTCTGTCGCCGGCGCCGGGTACCGCGTGCTCGTCCCCACGCTGAGAGGCTTTGGCGCCACGCGCTTCCGCAACGGTGCTTCGCCGCGCACGGGCAACAGCGGCATTCACGCCATCGACATGATGGCGCTGATGGACGCGCTCGGCATCGAGCGCTTCTCGGTCGCCGGTCACGACTGGGGTTCGAACATTGCTGAAGCCTTGGCCGTCGGCTGGCCCGACCGGGTCGAGCGGATCACCATGCTGTCCACGCCGCCGCGGCTCGGCGGCATGCCGACGCCTACGTTCGAGCAGGCCCAGCTCTACTGGTACCACTGGTTCATGGCGACCCCGCGCGGCGAGCAGGCGGTGCGCGCCGACCCCCACGGCTTCGCCCACATCCACTGGGAGAACTGGGCACCCGCAGACTGGTTCGACGAGGCGACCTTCCGGCGGGTCGCCCGGTCGTTCGACAACCCCGACTGGATCGATGTGACCCTGCACAGCTACCGGTCGCGCTGGGAGAATGCCGCGCCCGATCCGCGCAGCGAGTGGCTCGAGACCAAGATCAAGGCAACGGCGACGCTGTCGCTGCCGACGCTGTTCATCAAGGGCGACGTCGACGGCGTCACGCGCCAGGAAAGCTTCGCGACCGTGCCGAAGAAGTTCGACGGGCCATTCGAGATGGTCGGCCTGCCCGGTGTCGGCCACTTCCCGACCCGTGAGGCTCCCGCGAAGGTGGCAGACCTTCTCATCCACTTCCTCAACGGAGACCGTCCTTGAAGACGAGATATTGGCTCGCGGCAGCCGGCCTCGCGGTCACAGCCGCCACCGCCGCCGCCGCGGCCGGTGCCGCGCCCGTGCTGACGAGGGTGGCGGCGTTCGACCACCAGGCGACCGGGGTTGCGGTGACGGCAGACGGCCGCCGCTTCGTTAATTTCCCGCGCTGGACCGAAGACGCCCCGGTGTCGGTCGCCGAGGTGATGCGCGACGGTTCGCTCCGTCCCTATCCCGACGCGCATTGGAACGAGTGGCGCAACGCCCGGGCCAACGACCTGCCGGTGGCCGATCACTTCGTCTGCGTGCAGTCGATCGTGCCCGACGGGCAGGGCAACCTGTGGGTGGTCGACCCCGGCGCACCGGGCAACGAGAAGATCCTCGAAGGCGCGCCCAAGCTGGTCAGGATCGATCTCGCCACAAACCAGGTGACCAAGATCATCGCCGTCCCCGGCGACGTCGCGCTTCAGGGCACCTACCTCAATGACATCCGCTTCTCGCCCGACGGCCGCTTCGGCTACATCACCGACAGCGGCACGCGCGGCGCGATCATCGTGGTCGACCTGCAGAGCGGCACGAGCTGGCGCACGCTCGACGGCAGCCCGACGACCCAGGTCGACAAGACGGTCAAGGTGACGCTCGACGGCCGCCCGCTGGTCCGGCCCGACGGCCGCCAGCCGACCTTCGCCGCCGACGGCATCGCCATCTCGAACGACGGGAGGATGCTCTATTGGCAGGCGCTCACCGGCCAGACACTCTATGCGATCGATACTGCCCTCCTGCGCGACGGCGTGAGCGACCAGGACCGCGCCCGGGCGGTCAGGACCGTGGCGCGGACGCAGGTGACCGACGGCCTGTGGATGAGCAAGGCGGGCACGCTCTACCTGACCTCTCCGACCGACTATTCGATTAAGCGGCTGAACGGTGCAAGCGTCGAGACGGTGCTCACTGACAGGCGCCTGCGCTGGCCCGACACGTTCGGCGAGGGGCCGGACGGCCGCATCTACGTTACCGCCAGCCACATCCAGGACACGGACTGGTTCAAGCCCGGCGCGCCGCCCGCGGTGCGCACCGAACTCTTCTCCTTCACCCCCGCCCGCTGAGGTTTCCATGACCTATCTCCGCTACCGCCCCGACATCGAGCAGCCCGAGCCAAAGGAGCAGGAGACAATCGACGGCATCATCCGCGGCATGACCCAGCAGAGCGAGACGGTCGAGAAGCGCGAGCATCACGCGGTTCGGGCCAGTCATGCCAAGTCGAGCGCGCTCGTCACCGGCACTCTTGAGATATCGGCGGGCCTGCCGCCCGAGCTGGCGCAGGGTCTGTTCGCGACGCCCGGCCGCCATCCCGTCGCGGTCCGCTTCGCGCAAGGGCCTGGCGAGACACTCGACGACCGCGTCTCGACGCATCGCGGCATGGCGATCAAGGTCTACAACGTTCCCGGCGACAAGCTCGCTGAGCACGATGCCGCCACACAAGATTTCGTCCTGGCCAGCGGGCCGACCTTCCCGTCGGGCACTGCCGCGGGCTTCCTGCGCGACGGCAGTGTGATCGGCAAGTCGGCCAGTCTGCCCGAAGGGGTCAAGAGCGCTGTGTCGGCGACGGCGCGCGGCTTCAACCGCCTGCTCCATGCCTTCGGCACCGAAAGCCCGAAGGCCGACTTCTTCGG
>NZ_CAHJWW010000152.1 GCF_903643035.1 Sphingomonas bacterium
GCCGATCGGCGGGCCGCGGTCGGCCGCGGTTTCGCGGACGAGATCGCTGCCGCCAACACCCACTCCGCCTCGCTCGCCAGCGCGACCGGAGAGGCGCAGGCGCGGCTCGGCGTTCTGCTCGCCACATTGCCGCGCACCCGGGCCGAGATCGTCGGGGCAGGCGAGGAACTCGACCGTATCGGCGCGGCGACGAATGCGAGCGTAGCCGCACTGGACGCGCAGGTCGCGGCGCTGGCCGTGCGGGGACGCGAGGCGGATGCGACCGCTGCCGGTGCGGCGCAGCGGCTCGCTACCCACATCGACCGCATGGACGCCACCAGCGAAAGCGCCGGCGCACGGCTGGAGGGGGTGACGTCAGCAATGGCGACGTCGGTCGACGTGCTGCTCGGCCGTACCGCCGACGCGGTCGACACGTCGCGCCGCGGGATCGAGGCTCAGGGCGACGCGATGCTGGCCATGGTCCGCGCGCACCAGCATCTGCTCGACCAGGCGGCGCGCGAGAGCGCCGAGGCGCTGGCGGCCCGGATCGAGGTGGTCGAGCTGGTGGCCGATCGGATCGCGCGCCGCCTCGACGCACAGCGGGTCGCGGGCGACCAGCTGGTCGGCGGGCTGGAGACCGGCATCGCCCGGGTCGGCGATCAGCTCGACCGGCTGCACGCCCAGGGCGTCGATCGCTCCCGGCTGCTCGCCGCGTCGATCAGCGCGCTCGGCGGGTCGGCGGACGCGATGACCGAGGCGCTGCGCACCGGCGACGCGATGGCGGGCCGGGCGATCGGCACCACCGAGACGTTGCTGACCGCGCTCGACGCCGCGACGCGCGAGATAGACGAGACGCTGCCCGACGCGCTCGACCGGCTGGACGCGAGGATCGACGCCAGCCAGCGTGTCGTCGCCCGCTCGAAGCCCGAGCTGCTCGCCCTCGTCACCGCCGCCGAGAGCACGCACGATGCGATCGAGGCGATCGCGCAGGTCATCGCGGGTCAGCGCACGACCGTCGACCAGCTGGCCGGCACGCTGCTCGACACGTTGTCGAGCGGGCGGACGAAGGCGGATGCGCTTGGCGAGATGGTCGACGAGACGGTGACGCGCGCCAACCGCTTCGCCGACGAGGCCGCGCCCCGTCTGGTCGAGGCGCTGTTGCGGGTGCGCGATACCGCCAACGCCGCCGCCGACCGCGCGCGCGAAACGATCGGTTCGGTGATCCCGCAGGCCGCTGACCGGCTCGCGGCGGCAAGCGCGGCGGCATTGGCGCGCGTGGCGGGCGATACGGTGGATCGGCAGGTAGCGGCGATCGCCGGGGCGTCGCACGCTGCCGTCGCCGCCGCGACCCAGGCCTCTGACCGGCTGGGCGAGCGGCTGCGTGAGATCGGCGACGCGACCGCGCTGGTCGAGACACGGCTGGACGATGCGCGCGCCGCCCGCGACGAGTCGGATCGCGACGGCTTCGCCCGCCGCGTGTCGCTGCTGATCGAGGCGTTGAACTCCGCATCGATCGACATCACCGGCAGCATCGCTCCCGAAGTCTCGGACAGTGCGTGGGCGGCGTATCTGAAGGGAGACCGCGGCGTCTTCACCCGCCGCGCGGTTCGGCTGCTCGACGCCGGCGACGCGCGCGAGATCGCCCGGCTGTACGACGAGCGCGCCGACTTCCGCGATCAGGTCAACCGCTACATCCACGACTTCGAGGCGATGCTGCGGACGATCCTGACGCAACGCGACGGCTCGCCGCTGGGCGTGACCCTGTTGTCGTCGGACATGGGCAAGCTGTACGTCGCGCTGGCCCAGGCGATCGAGCGGCTTCGATAGCGGGGTACGCGTCGGGCGCCCCGGACGCGGCCGGCGCTACACGTTGCCGATGACGAACATCTCCGGGCTGATCCACCCAGCGAAATAGTTCAGCAGGAACAGCGCGAACAGCACGGTGGCCACGATCGTCACCCGAGCCGCGATGCGCCACGGGCGGAAATCGTGCGGGGCGCTGTCCGCCTGTCCGGGTACGCGCGTGACCCCGGCTTCCTCATGGGTGCGGACGCCGAACGGCAGGACGAGGAACACCGACAGCGCCCAGAACAGGAAATAGATCGCCAGCATGGAAGTCCACCGCATGGCGCAACCTTAGGCGCCGACGATCAGCACGTCGACGACCGGCTTCTTCCCCGTCCAGCGGGTCGCGACGCGGCGCACGGCAAGGCGGATGTTCTCGCGCACGCGGTCGCGGTCGCGGCCGCCGCGCATCGATTCGGCAACGGCATCGACGACATCGGCGATGAACGGCTCGCGGTCCTCCTCGACCGGCACGCCCTGCAGCCGGACCTGTGGCTGGCCCAACGCCCGCCCGTCCCGCCCCAGCGCCACCGCGACCGAGATCTGGCCGTTCGACGCGAGCTTGCGCCGCTCGTTGATCGTCGTGCCATCGGCCGGCAGGATGACGTCGCCGTCGAGAACCAGCCGGCCGACCGGAACATTGCCGATCTTCGCCGCCGGGCCGGGCAGCAGTCGCACCAGGTCGCCATTGGTCTGCACCAGCGCCTGCGGGACCCCCTCGCTTCGGGCGAACCGCGCATGCTCGGTCATGTGCCGCATCTCGCCATGGACGGGGATCAACAGCTCCGGCCGCAGCCAGCGGTACAACGCCGCCAGTTCAGGTCGGCCGGGATGGCCGGACACATGCACCTTCGCCTGCCGCTCGGTGACGATGTGGACGCCGCGTCCCGCCAGGATGTTCTGGATGCGGCCGATCGCCACCTCGTTGCCGGGGATCTCCTTGGACGAGAAAACGACCGTGTCGCCCTCGCCCAGCTTGATCGTGTGCGATCCTTCCGCGACCCGCGCCAGCGCCGCGCGCGGCTCTCCCTGACCGCCGGTGGCAACGATCAGGACCTTGGACGGCGGCAATCGCATGGCCGCGTCGGGATCGACGGTCTCGGGGAAATCCTTCAGATAGCCGGTAGCCCTGGCGACCTTCAGGATGCGGTCGAGCGATCGTCCGGTGACGCAGATCGCCCGATCGGTGTCACGCGCCACTTCGCCCAGCGTCGCCAGTCGCGCGGCATTGGATGCGAAGCTGGTGACGAGCACCCGGCCGCGCGCCGCGCGTACCACTTCCTCCATCCCCTTGCGCACCTCAGCCTCCGACCCGGACGCGTTGGCGTTGAAGATGTTGGTCGAATCGCACATCAGCACGTCAATGCCGGCGTCGCCGATCGCGGTCAGCTGCGCCTCGTTGGCGGGATCGCCGATGATCGGCGCGGCGTCGAGCTTCCAGTCGCCCGAGTGGAACACGCGCCCCACGGGCGTATCGATCACCAATGCGCTCGCCTCCGGGATCGAATGCGACATCGGCACCATCGTGAAGTCGAACGGCCCGACCTTGAACGGCTTGCCCGGCTCGACGAGCTTCAGCTTCACGCGATCCGCGATCCGCTCTTCCTCCAGCTTGCCGCGGATCAGGCCCGCGGTGAAGGCGGAGGCATAGAGCGGCACGCCCAGATCCTCGGCGAGGTACGGCAACGCGCCGATATGGTCCTCATGCCCATGGGTCAGGACTATGCCGACCAGATCGTCCAGCCGTTCCTCGATGAAGCGCAGGTCGGGCAGGATGACGTCGATGCCGGGATAGGCCGGATCGGCGAATGTTATGCCGCAATCGACCATCACCCACTTGCCGTTGCAGCCGTACAGGTTGACGTTCATGCCGATCTCGCCCGACCCGCCTAATGCGCAGAAGAGCAGTTCGTTCTTGGGAGTCATTGATTTCCTAGCTTGATGTCCCGGCGATGCGGAACGAATGAGCCCGTCGGGGCGCGGATGATGAGGGGGACGCAGGGCCGGCCTGCATGAAACTGGTCTTATATATGGGCGCGCGCGGCGAGGATCGCCAGCCCCGTGATCGTTAGATCCGGCTCCACGACGTCGAACACGCTCGAATGCGCCTCGAACAGGATCGCAAGGCCGCCGGTCGCAACCACCGTCACGGGCCGGGCGATCTGCGCGCGCATCCGCCGTACCAGCCCCTCGATCAGCGAGACATACCCCCAATAGATGCCGATATGCATCTGATCGGCGGTGTTGCGGCCGATCACGGAGGCGGTCGCCGGCGCCTCGATCGCGATCCGCGGCAGCTTGGCGGCAGCGGCGACCAGCGCGTCGAGCGACAGGTTGATGCCCGGCGCGATGATCCCGCCCTTGTAAGCCCCGCGGTAGTCGATCCAGTCGATGGTCGTCGCCGTACCGAAGTCGATCACGATCAGATCGCCGGCGTGCCGCGCGTGCGCGGCGATGGCGGTGACGGCGCGGTCCGCACCCAGGCTGGCCGGCTCGTCGATGTCGAGCGCAATGTCCCATTCCACCGGTGCCCGGCCGGCGATGAGCGGCTCGGTAGCGAAATACTTGCGCGACAGCGTCTGGAGGTTGTGGAGCGCGCGCGGCACCACCGTCGCGATGATGACGCGGGTGACGGCGGCGCGGTCATAGCCTTCGAGGTGGAGCAGCTGGCTGAGCCACACGGCATATTCGTCGGCGGTACGCCGCGCATCGGTGGCGATCCGCCAGCGCGCCTCGATCGTCTCGCCCGCCACCAGCGCGAAGACGATGTTGGTGTTGCCGGCATCGATCGCGAGCAGCATGGGCCTCCTTTCCGCCTCCGCCTAGACCGCGAACACGTCGCCGGCGTGGATGACACGCTCGATGTCGCCCGCCAATCCGAGACGCAGCGCCCCGTCGCTCGACAGCCCGGCGAAACGCCCGTGGAGCGACGATCCATCGGGCAGACGCGCCGCAAGGGGCGTGCCGACCGGATGTGCGAACGCGAGCCACCGCTCCCGCACGGCGTCGATCCCCGTCGTCCGCCACAGGCCGACATGGTGGGCGAGCGTCGGCCCCAGCGCACGCAGCAACGCGTCGGGCGCGATCGACACCCCATGCGCCGCAAGGCTGGTCGCCGACCGTTCGAGCGCATCCGGATGATGCGCGACGTTCACTCCCACCCCGATCACCACGGCATCGCCAGCCCGCTCGAGCAGGATGCCCGCTACCTTGGCGCCGGCCAGGAGCACGTCGTTCGGCCACTTCAGCGCCACGCCGCCGCGACTGGGCGCGATCCGATCGGGCGATGAAGCGCCGTCGATCGATCGTTCGATCGTGTTCGGCTGGTCGGCGAAGCGGAACGGCAGGGTCGCCAGCGTCTCGGCGACGGCGACTCCCGCCACCAGCGCCAGCCCCGGTGCCGCCGGGTCGCCGGGCCGCACCCGGACAAGGGTGCTCGCATGGAGGTTGCCGGCAGGCGAGACCCATTCGCGCCCTTCCCGCCCTCGCCCGGCGGACTGTCGCTCGGCCCTCAACCAAACGCCTTCCTCTAGCCCCAGCGACGCCAGGGCCAGCATGTCGGCGTTGGTGGACCCGGTGACCGGCACGGTGCGAACGACGGTCAGCGTCGACGTCCCTAGAACAGCGACCGCGCCGCCGCCGTGCTCCAGCCGTAGAGCAACGGCAGCGCGAGATAGCCGACCGGCGAGATCGCGACGGCGGCGATCGTCAGCATCCCGCCCTCCACCGCGCCGTTCGCCGGAGCATAGGCGGGCGCCGGATCGTCGAAGTACATCGTCTTGACCATGCGGAGATAGTAATAGGCGCCGATCACCGACGACACCGCGCCCGCTATCGCCAGCCCGATCAGCCCGGCGTCCGTCGCCGCCTGGAACACCGCGAACTTGGGCATGAAACCCAGCAGCGGCGGGATGCCTGCGAGCGAGAACATGAACATCGCCATCGCGGCGGCAAGACCCGGCCGGGTGCGCGACAGGCCGGACAGGCTGGCGATGTCCTCGACCGGCTCGCCATCGAGCCCCCGCATCTGCAGCACGACCAGAAACGCGCCGAGCGTCATGAAGATATAGACCGCAAGATACAGCAGCACCGCCGCGACACCCTCACGCGTTCCCGCCGCGAGGCCGATCAGCGCGAACCCGATGTTGTTGATCGACGAATAGGCCAGCAGCCGCTTCACGTTCGTCTGCCCGATCGCGGCCACGGCGCCGAGCAGGATGGAAGCGAGGCTGGCGAAGATCACGATCTGCCGCCACTCGCCCGTGGCCGGACCCATCGCCACCACCGCGACGCGAACGGCCAGCGCCACCGCCGCCACCTTGGGCGCGGACGCGAAGAAGGCGGTGACGGGCGTCGGCGAACCCTCGTACACGTCGGGCGTCCACATGTGGAACGGCACCGCCGCCATCTTGAACGCGAGGCCGGCGAACACGAAAACCAGCCCGATCGTCAGCCCGAGGAACGTCGTGCCGCCATGCGCCGCCGAGCCGAACGACTCGGCGATCTGCGGGAACAGCGTCGATCCGGCGAAGCCGTACACCAGGCTCACGCCGTACAGCAGGATCCCGCTCGCCAGCGCGCCGAGGACGAAATACTTCAGCCCCGCCTCCGCCGATCGCCGGTCGCGGCGCATGAAGCTCGCCAGGACGTAGGCGGCGAGGCTCTGGAGCTCCAGGCCGACGTAGAGCGTCAGCAGGTCGCCCGCCGACACCATGATCGCCATGCCCGCCGCGGACAGCAGGATCAGGACCGGGTATTCCGGACGCAGATCGTCGCCCGCGGTCCGCGCGAAGAAGTCGGGCGCCATCAGTATGGCCACCGCGGATGCGAGGAAGATCACCACCTTGGCGAAACCGGCGAACGCGTCCGCGCGCATCAGCCCGCCGAACGCGGCGCCGCCGCCCGTCGCGGGGCCGAGCAGCGCGATCCCGGCC
>NZ_CAHJWW010000153.1 GCF_903643035.1 Sphingomonas bacterium
GGCTGCTGGAGATCGGCTGCGGCTGGGGCTCGTTCGCGGAAGGCGCGGCGCGCGCCGGCGTCGCGGTACACGCGATCACGCTGTCCGCCGAGCAGAAGGCGCTGGTCGAGGAGCGGATCGCGCGCGCCGGCCTGACCGGCGTCGAGGTGTCGCTGACCGACTATCGCGATGTCGCCGGCACGTTCGACGCGGTCGCGAGCATCGAGATGGCCGAAGCGGTCGGCGCGGAATACTGGGCCGGCTATGCGCGGGCGATCGCGCGCGCGCTGAAACCCGGCGGGCGCGCGGCGATCCAGTTCATCGCCATCGACGAGCCGTTGTTCGACGCCTATGCGAACGGTGTCGACTTCATCCAGCGGTATGTGTTCCCGGGCGGCATGCTGTTGTCCGAGGCACGGTTCCGCGCCGCGGCTGTCGCGGCCGGGCTGGACTGGCGCGACCGCAGGGGGTTCGGGCAGGACTATGCCGAGACGCTGCGCCTCTGGCGGCTGCGCTTCGACGCGGCGGTGGCGGAGCGGCGGCTGCCCGTGCGGTTCGACGCGCGGTTCGTGGCGCTGTGGCGCTATTACCTGATGTATTGCGAGGGCGGGTTCCGGGGCGGCGGGATCGACGTCGCGCAGGTGACGCTGGTGAAGGGATGACCGCCCCTCCCGTTCATCGCGCGCTCGCCGAAGGGCGCTGTTCCCATCCGGGTGAGGTGAGGGACAGCGTTTCGGCAAGGCCGGCGTGAGAGGGGATGGGGATCAGCCCTCCACCCGCTCGAAATGCCCAGGCTCGAACCCCTCGACCGCCAGCGTCGCGATCCGCCGCGCCACCACCGCAGGATCCTTGACGGTTTTGGGGTCCTCGCCCGGATAGGCGTCGGCGCGCATCCGCGTACGGGTGGCGCCGGGATCGAGGATCGCGGCGCGGATCGGCGATATGCCCTCCATCTCCTCGCCATAGGCGCCGACCAGCATCTCGAACGCCGCCTTGGACGCGCCATAGGCTCCCCAGAACGCGCGAGGCTTCCGCCCGACGCTCGACGTGACGCCGATCACCTTGCCCGCCGCCGACTCGCGCAGCAGCGGATCGAAGGCGGCGATCAGCGAGGCGGGCGCGCTGACGTTGAGCGTCAGGATCGCCGCCAGTTCCTTGGGATCGATCGCGGGTACCGCCGCCAGCGCGCCGAGCCGGGCGGCGTTCAGCACCATGACGTCGAGCGCGGTCCAGCGTTCGGCGACCGCGGCGGCGAGCCGCGCGATGCTGTCCGCCTCCGTCAGGTCGAGCGGCGCGATCGTGGCGCTGCCGCCGGCCGCGAAGATCGCCTCCTCCACCCGCTCCAGCCCGTCCGCGTCGCGCGCGGTGATGACGACATGGGCACCCAGCGCGGCGAGCGCGAGCGCGGTGGCGGCGCCGATGCCGCGGCTGGCGCCAGTCACGAGCGCGAGTTGATGGGCTAGGGGCTGGTCCAAGAAATCTTCCGGCAGGAGGTCGGGATCAGGCGACCCGCTCGGCGAGGAGCGCGAACTGGTCGACGTCCTCCGCCGCGTCCTGGTCGGTGAGGCGGGTGGGATAGTCGCCGGTGAAGCACGCGTCGCAGTGGCTCGGGCGGCCGTCGTCGCGCCCCGGCTGGCCGAGCGCCTTGTAGAGGCCGTCGATCGACACGAACGCCAGGCTGTCGGCATGGATGAAGTCGGTCATCCCGCCCAGGTCCAGCTTGGCGGCCAGCAGTTTCGCGCGCTCGGGCGTGTCGACGCCATAGAAGCAGCTGTGCCGGGTCGGCGGGCTGGCGATCCGCATGTGGACCTCCGCCGCGCCCGCCTCGTGCATCATCTCGACGATCTTGAGGCTGGTGGTGCCGCGCACGATCGAATCGTCGACCAGGATCACCCGCTTGCCCTTGATGAGCGCGCGGTTGGCATTGTGCTTCAGCTTGACGCCCAGGTGGCGGACCTTGTCGCCGGGCTGGATGAAGGTGCGGCCGACGTAATGCGAGCGGATGATGCCGAGCTCGAACGGGATGCCGGACGCCTGCGCATAGCCGATCGCCGCGGGCACGCCTGAATCGGGCACCGGGATCACCAGATCGGCGTCGACCGGCGCTTCGATCGCGAGCTGCGCGCCGATTGCCTTGCGCACGTCATAGACCGACAGGTCGCCGGCGATCGAGTCGGGACGTGAGAAATACACCCATTCGAAGATGCACGGCCGCGCCACCACCGGCTTGAACGGACGGATCGACTCGACGTCGGTGCCCCGGATCAGCACGATCTCGCCCGGATCGATGCTGCGCTCGAACGTCGCGCCCACCACGTCGAGCGCCACCGTCTCCGATGCGACGATCACCGCCCCGCCCTCGTCGTTGGCCAGCCTGCCCATCACCAGCGGCCGGATGCCGAGCGGGTCGCGGCAGGCGATCATCCCCTCCGGCGTCATCACGACGAGCGAATAGGCGCCCTCCACCTGCTTCAGCGCGTCGATGAACCGGTCGATCAGCGTCCGGTAGCTGGAGGTGGCGACCAGGTGGATGATCGTCTCCGTGTCCGACGTCGACTGGAAGATCGCGCCGCGCCGGACGAGTTCGCGCCGAAGCGTCATCGCGTTCGACAGGTTGCCGTTGTGCGACACCGCGAACCCGCCGCTCGCAAGCTCGGCGTACAGCGGCTGGACGTTGCGCAGCGACGTGTCGCCGGTCGTCGAGTAGCGGACGTGCCCGCAGGCGCTGGCGCCGGGCAGCGATCGGATGACGTCGTCGCGGTCGAAATTGCCCGCGACATGGCCCATCGCGCGGTGGATGTGGAACTGGCGACCGTCCCAGCTGACGATGCCGCCCGCCTCCTGCCCGCGATGCTGAAGCGCGTGAAGCCCGAGCGCGACGAGCGCCGCGGCGCCATCGCAGCCCGACACGCCGAACACGCCGCACTCCTCGCGCAGGTGATCGTCCTCGAAAGGATGGGTGGTCAGCATCGGCCGGTCTCCATCGATGAATCTCCATCGGTCCTGGACGTCCCGCGTGGCACCGGGCCTATAGGGGTGCCGGCGCGGCTTGTCGCCTGTTTGTCATGCCGCGGCCGCCCGCCGCGGTTCGGCCCGTGACGGGGACAGGCGGAAACCGCCGCGCGGGATGCGGCGCGATGGTCGGGGTGACGGGCCGGGCGGCCGGGGGCAAGGCCGGCACCCACCTTGCGAAATGCGTTGCGCGACGGCCGCGTTCCGGAACGCGCGCGGCCGCCCGGCGGTTTGGGGCACATCCCTTGCATGACTGGAGACCCACCATGGCTGATCTATCCCAGGCTCGCGTCCTGATCCTCGCGACCGATGGCTTCGAGCGGGACGAGCTGTTCCTGCCGCGCCAGGCGCTGATCGACGCGGGCGCCACCGTCAGCCTCGCCTCCATCACGACCGATCCGATCCAGGGCCTGGTGAACGACACGGAGAAGGCGGACACGATCGTCCCGGACCTGACGCTGGACGACGTCGACACGGAGGAGTTCGACGCGCTGCTGCTGCCGGGCGGCGTGGGCAATCCCGACAAGATGCGCCTTCAGGAGCGCGCGGTGGAGATCGTCCAGGAGTTCATGGACGACGACAAGCCGGTCGCCGCGATCTGCCATGCGCCGTGGCTGCTGGTGGAGGCGGACGTCGTCGACGGGCGCCGAATGACGAGCTGGCCGTCGGTGCGCACCGACCTGGAGAACGCCGGCGCCGACGTGGTCGACGAGGAGGTGGTGGTCGACGGCAACCTCGTCACCAGCCGCAAGCCCGCGGACATCCCCGCGTTCAACAAGGCGATCCTGGCTGCCCTGACCGAGGCGCTGGCCGAGGAAGCCGCCTGAGGTCCGGCTGAGGCTTGGCTGACGCTCAGCCGCGCGGAACGACGGAGCGCCGTCGCCCCGCACGGCCCGGCCAGGCAGGCAGGCGCCCCGGCAGTTCCTCGACCCACCGCCGGGCCGGACGCTCCACCAGATGGTGGAGCGACCAGGACGCCATCAGCACGACGACGAGGTACATTGCGACCAGCAGGGGCGGGATGGCGCGGGCATCATCCACGACCGCGAGCTTGAAGACGAAGAACAGGAGGAAGTGCGACAGGTATGTCGCGAAGCTGATCTCCCCCAGCAGGTGCAGCCAGCGCCCGGCCAATGGATTGCCGGGCAGGCCGCTGGTGAGCGCAAGGGTGAGCAGGAGAGTCGCAAGCGCGAACGGGACCGCGAGTGTCTCGGGCAGGAGCCCGGCCGCCGTCGCCGCGATGGCGCCCGTCGCGCAACATGCCGCCAGGATGGCTGGAACCACGAGCCGATCGCGCCACCGCATCCACAAGGCGCACGTCGCGGTGCCGGCGGCGAACTCGACGAAGCAGCGCGCCAGGCCCATCCGCGCGATATCGTAGCCAAGGCTCGTAGCGCCATGGCGGGCGAACAGGCCGTGCAACAGCACGAACAGCGCGGCGAGAGCCGCGAGGATCGCGGGCGTCGGCAGCCGCCGCCAGTCCAGCATCGCGACGAGCGGCGGAAAGAGCAGATAGGCAGCCCATTCGGCGCTGATCGACCAGGCGGGATCGTTCCAGCTCAGCCGGTCCGTGAAGCCCCAGTCCTGCACCAGCAGCAGGTGGAGCGGCAGCTCCGCCGCCGGGAAGCGTCCGCCGCCGTCGCGGCCGGTCGCCGCCAGCGCCAGCGCGAGGACGATCGCCGATCCCAGCATCGCGAGGTGGAGCGGCCACACGCGGGCGATACGCCTGATCCAGAACCTACGCGCCGCGCCGCTGCCGCCGCCGCCCGGACCTGGGCGCAGCCGCTCGTGCCATGCCAGCCAGATGACGAAGCCCGACAGCAGGAAGAAGAAGTCGACCGCGAGATACCCCTTGCCGAGCGCGAGCACGGCTGGCGCCGGCAGGCCGGCGATCGACAGGCGGATGTGATAGAGCATCACCAGCCAGGCGGCGATCCCCCTGGCGCCGGTCAGCGCCCGTAGTTCGCCCGTCCGCCCGTTCATGCGGGCAGCGCGGCCGCGGCGCGAGCGCGCCGCATCGGCCGGAAGCTCTCGCCCGCGCGCCGGCGCGCCAGATAGGTGTCCAGCCCGATCTGCGCGCCGATCAGCATGTATACGAACGGCTGGAACGCGATGGCGATGAAGGCCGCGCCCAGAAGATAGACGATGTGCCCGTTCTGCAAGGCCGCCGCCAGCGGCGCGACCCACGCCTGGTCTGGGGTTGCGTGGGCATAGCGGCGGCGCAGCACCTCCATCCGCGCCAGCCCGGCGACGTTGATGAGCAGCCACAACGCCGCGCCGGGATAGCCCTGCTCGCCCAGCATCTCGAAATAGGCGCTGTGATAGGCACGCGCGGCGTCGACCTGCAGGCTGTTGGTGACGGTGGTCGCGGCGCCGGCGCCGGTGATCGCGACGGTGTCGTATCGGATGTGGTTGCCGCGATAGGCGTCGAACCCGCCGCCCAGCGGGTGCGTCTTGGCATAGTCCCACGTCCACTGCCACACCGCCAGCCGCGTGGAGGCGGAGGTGTCTGCCTGGTACGTCCCGATGGTATGCATCCGCTGCGTGAACGCCGATGGCAGGAACGGCACCGCCACGAGCCCGATCGTCGCCAGCATGCCGAGGTACAGGAACTTGCGCCTCGCATCGCGCAGCATCAGCAGCGCGAGCAGGCCGATGCACAACAGCCCGGTCCGCGTGGACGTGCCGATCGGGATAAGCAGGCAGGCGAAGATCAGCGCGAGGCAGAAGATCGCGACCTTGCGGTCGGGCCTGAAGATCGTGCCGTGGCGGATGAACCAGGCGACGATGGGTACGATCGCGATCGCCACCGTCGAGATCGTGCTGCCCTCGTACAGCCCCGAGTTGTTCGAGACCATCAGGTTCAGTTCGCCATAGCCGCCGCCGCTCGCCAGCGTCTTCAGCGCGCCAACGATGATGATCGAGCTGGCCGAGACGACCATGAACAGCAGCAGCGCCTCGATCCGCAGGCGCGTGCGCAGTGTGAACGGCAGAAAGGCGGCAAAGGCCAGTGCCTTCCACACCCAGCCCCATTTCTCGAGCGCGTCGGCCGGGAAGTCGGCGCCGAGCGTCGTGGCGAAACAATAGCCGAGCAGCGCGACGAGCATCATCTGGCGCGGCGCCACCCGCGTACCCCGCTTGTCGTCCGCCAGCAGCCAGCCGCCGAACGTCAGCCCGACCGCGACCAGCGATATCGGCACCGAATTGAGCATGTAATAGGTCAGCCGCTGCGGCGCGACGATGTCGATGTAGACGTACGCCAGCACGAACAGGAACGGGCGGCGGAACCCCAGGCCCAGCAGGACCATCAGATAGCCGATGAACGCCACGTCACGCACGCGGGGGTTGCTCCGTCGCGGGCGGCGGCTCGACGTCGAGGTCGCGGCGGCGCATCAGCAGGAAGGCGGCGAGCATCATCAGCCCATGGCTGACCGCGAGCGCGAAATTGTCGATCATGCGCGCTCCTTCCCCCGAACGGAGGGTAGGAAGGGTCGGTAAGGCGCGCCGGTTGACGGCCCGTTAAGCGCGCGGTGGCAGGAGGGCGGGATGCGCATCCTCCACGTCCTCGACCACGGGTTGCCGCTCCAGAGCGGCTATGCGTTCCGGACGCGCGCGATCCTGAAGGCGCAGCGCGCGCGCGGGTGGCAGGTGGCCGCGGTCACCGGCGCCAAGCAGGGCGCGACCGCGTCGCCGTGCGAGACGATCGAAGACCTCGCCTTCTTCCGCACCGTCCCGCCGCGCCGCGGGCCGGC
>NZ_CAHJWW010000154.1 GCF_903643035.1 Sphingomonas bacterium
GACGATAGCCGCCGGTTGCGGGAGCCGGCGCGGCCGCCGGAGCCGCGCTCGCCGGTGCGTCCGGTACGGGTGCGGCCTGCTGCGCGGCGAGCGCGGCGGGCAACGACAGCATGGAGACGCCCAGCAGGCATCCGCGCGAACCGCGCATGGAATCAGTCCCTTCCCGAAAGTCCCGCCGCCTATGCGCCAATTGTCGCACAAATGTGCCGCATCGCAGCAGGCCGACGGCGGCTTGCGTCGGATCGCCGACGTGATATCTTCCGCAACTGGACCGCCAGAGGCGGCCGATCGCAGGAGAGCGTGCATGGACCGCGGCGACCCCCATTTCGACGAGATGGCCTTTGGCCACCTGTGCTGCCTCAGCGGCCTGTCCGCCGCGTTCACGATGCTGGTGGTGATGATCCTGATCTGAGGCGCCCGCCGCCGCGGCATGGCGGTTCCGGCCTCGATCCCTGCATCGATTGCGGCCTCAATCGATTCCGAAGTTCAGCCCGCGCGACAGGCCGGGGTCCGCGACCGCGATCGCCAGATAGGCGGCGAACTGTTTCACGCGCTGCACGATGCCGGTCGCGCTGCGGTATGCGGCGGGCGTGATCTCGTCGGACTGTGCGGCCTCGCCGTCGACATAGCGGCGCAGGTGATCGGCAAACGCGCGATCCTCGATCCGCAGCATGATCTCCAGGTTGATGAACAGGCTGCGCAGGTCGAAATTGGCCGATCCGATGAACACCGCGTCGTCGATCACGTACAGCTTGGTATGCAGCTTCGCCGGCCGGTATTCGAAGACGCGCACGCCCTTCCTCAACAGTCCCGCATAGGTGAAGCGCGCGGCGGCGATCGTCACCTTGTTGTCCGACCGGGCGGCGGTGACCACCCGCACGTCCGCCTCCGGCCGTCGCCCGGCGCGGTCCAGCCGGCGCAGGATCGTCGGGCTCGGGGTGAAATACCCGGCCACCACGTCGACACGCCGTCCGGCGCGCATGTCGTCGCGCACGGCCCTCGCCCAGGGCGACAGGGTTTTCGTCGGGCCGCCGATCAGCCAGCGCAGCGCGCCCTCGCTCTCGCTCCAGCGCCGCAGCGCGCGATTGAGGTGGCGGATGCCCCTTCCCGACTCGATCCAGGCGTCGAGCGCGTCGAAATAGCCCGCGATCCGCGCGGCCGCCCCGCCTTCCAGCAACAGCCCCAGGTCGCGCCACCCGCCGTCGCTGGCGGTGGCGAAATAATCATCCTCGACGTTGAAGCCGCCGACGATGATCCGGGCGACGCCGGCATCCTCCGCATCGGCGAGCGCGAGCTTCTGGTGGTTGCGCAGCAGATAGGCGCGCCCGAACCGCGGCTCGAAACGGCAGACCGACACGCCCGCGTCGCGCAGGGGCGCGAAGAAATCGGCGTCGGACGCCTCGTCGCTGCCGAACCCGTCCACGATCAGCCGCACGCGTATGCCGCGCGTCTGCGCGTCGAGCAGGGCCTGGCGCACCCGCGCGCCGGTGTCGTCGTCGGCGTAGGTATAATAGACCAGCCGCAACGAGCGGCGCGCCGACCCGATCAGCTCCAGCAACGCGGCAAGGCGCCGTGGCCCGCTGTCGAGCAGCGTCAGCGCATCGCCGGCGACGGTGAAGACGGGCTGGGGCGGGGGTTCGGCCATGGCTTGCGATGCGGGCGCAGGCGGCGCGGCGCAAGCGGGCGGTTTCCTTGACCGGGAACCGGGAACCACCTATGCGTCCCGCTTTCCGAACTTCCGGTACCAATGAAGGAAGCGTCCCATGGCACGCGTCACCGTCGAGGATTGCGTCGACAAGATCCCCAACCGCTTCGACCTGGTGCTGTTCGCCGCCCAGCGCGCGCGTCAGGTGTCGGGCGGCGCGGAGCTGACGATCGACCGCGATCGCGACAAGAACCCCGTGGTCGCGCTTCGCGAGATCGCCGAGCAGACGGTGCGTCCCGACCAACTGGGAGAGGCGATCGTCTCGCAGCTGCAGAAGGTGCAGATCGACGACGAGGAGGCGCCCGACGCGATCGGTAGCCTGTCCGCCTCCGCCGAGGCCCTTCGCCTGACCGCCGCCGCCCCGCCGAGGAACCAGAACCTGGGCGGCGATTACGAGTAAGGCCCAAGGATAGCGGCGAGGCTGCTATCCGCGAATCAGCCGCACTCCGGCCAGCGGCACGCCAGTGCCGGGTGACGGCGCGGTTTCTTGTCTCTTGCGTTGCCCGCGTTATGCTCCTCCGACAGTGGGGAGAGCGATATCATGCGTGCCGTCCACCCGGTAACTGCCATCACCGCAGCCGCCCTGTTCGCCACACCCGTGTTCGCCGGCCCCGACGACTCCCCCCACATCAGCGTTGCCGCGACCGCCAGCGTCCAGACTCCGCCCGACCGCGCGACGATCGAATACGCCGTGCGCGGCGAGGGCGCGACCAGCGACATGGCCATCGCCGCGCTGGTCGCGACTCGACAGCGGATCGAGGACACCGTCGCGATCCTTGCCCAGCCGATCTCGATCCACACCGGTAAGGTGACGATCCAGGAAGTCCGCGACTCCCGATGCAAATCCGACGACGACTCGCCCCATCTGGCCAGCGGCGCATGTTCGATCGTCGGCTATACGGCGCTGATCACCGCCACGATCGATACCGGCGCCGTCGCGCAGGTCGGCACGATGGTGGGCCTTCTTGGGCGAGGTGGGGCGATCAATCCGCGTGTCGAGGATTTCGCGTTGTCGCGGCCGCACGATGCGGAGCGCAAGGCGCTCGCCGCCGCGCTCGCCAATGCCCGTCGCAAGGCAGAAGCGGTGGCGGAGGGATCGGGCGTGCGCCTCGGCCGGCTGCTGTCCGTGTCGACCGACCCCGATCGGTCTGACGCGCAGGACATAGTGGTGACGGCGTCGCGCCGTTCAGCATCTCCAGGAATAGCGGGGGCACCGATCATCGTGGAGTTGACGCCCTCGCCTGTCGAGACGCGGGCACGAGTTTCGGTGGTCTACGCTATCACGCCATGACGCCGGCCAAGATGCGTCGGACCCGTTCGTGCTGGGGCCGGCCGCAATAAGCAATATGCCTGACACATCGCTTGTCATCCCGGTGGAAGCTCGGATCTTTCTGCCGGGCGCGGAATGCGTGGTGCGAGACGAAGGGTTGGCCGACGGCAAAGCCGCCGGCGTGACGTCGAACGGGTCGTCCCTGCGCGCTGGCGCTCGGGCGTCCGTCGGCCGGGCCGCACGTTGCGCTCCGCGCACCGGCGCTCGCGCCTATTTGCGCCCCTGCGCGACCAGATACCACTCCACCGACCCCTTGCGGCTCGCGGGCGGCTTGGCGTGCTTCACGGTGGCGAACTGGCGTTTCAGCCCCGCGACCAGCGCATGGTCCGCGCCGCCCGCGAACGCCTTGGCGACGAACGCGCCGCCGGGGCGCAGCACCTCGGCCGCGAACGCCGCGGCCGCCTCCACCAGCGCCATCGTGCGCAGCGCGTCGGTCTGCGGATGGCCGACGGTGTTGGCCGCCATGTCGGACAGGACGAGGTCCGCCGGCCCGCCCAGCGCCGCCATCAGCAGCCCCGGCGCGGCGTCGGCCATGAAATCGAGCTGCAGGATCGTCACGCCGTCGATCGGATCGACCGGCAGCAGGTCGATGCCCACGACCGTCGCCGCCGGCACGACGCGGCGCACCACCTGGCTCCATCCGCCCGGCGCGAGACCGAGGTCGAGGACACGACGCGCGCCCTTCAGCAGCGCGAACCGTTCATCGAGCTCGATCAGCTTGTAGGCGGCGCGGCTGCGATACCCCTCCGCCTTGGCGCGGCGCACATAGGGGTCGTTCAGCTGCCGCTCCAGCCACCGCTGCGACTGCGCCGTCCGACCGCGCGCGGTGCGTACCTTGATCTGGCTGCCCGATCCGCCGCGGCTCATGCTGCGCTCCGAACGGTCGTCGGGAGGCGAGGGGGAGGGCGGCGCCGCATCCGCGCGAGCGGATCGGACAGGAGCCTGGGCGGATCGAACGTCATCACCCATCCCCCATCAGGCGTTTCAGGATCCCCTCGCGGATGCCGCGGTCGGCGATGCCGATCCGCTGCGCGGGCCACAGGTCCATGATCGTCTCCAGGATCGCGCAGCCCGCCACCACCAGGTCGGCGCGCTCGGTGCCGATGCACGGCACGCCCGCGCGCTCCGCCACCGACATGCCCGCCAGACCCGCGCTGATCGCGCGCATCGCCGCCGCCGGCACCACCAGCCCGTCCACCGCCGACCGGTCATAGTGCGACAGGCCAAGGTGTACGGAGCCCAGCGTCGTCACCGTGCCGCTGGTCCCCAGCAACCGCGGCGCAGCGAGCCCGCGCGGTAGGCGCGCGGCGAACGGCGCGACCGCGTCCGTCACCACCGCGCGCATCCTGGCATAGGCGGCGGCACGCTCGCCCGCGTCGGCGCCGCCGCCCACGCTCTCGGTCAGCGACACGACGCCCCATGGCGCGGAATGCCAGTCGAGCACGCGCGGCCGCTCGCCCGCCCCGGCGCGTCCGGTGTCCACCAGCACCATCTCGGTCGAACCGCCGCCGATGTCGAAGACCAGCGCGGGATCGTCGCCCGGCTCGATCAGCGCATGGCAGCCCAGCACCGCCAGCCGCGCCTCCTCCTCCGCCGAGATGACATCGAGGTGGATGCCTGTCTCGGCGCGCGCGCGCTCGACGAAGGCGGGGCCGTTGGCGGCGCGACGGCACGCTTCGGTCGCCACCGATCGCGCGATCAGGACGTGGCGGCGCTTCAGCTTGTCGGCGCATACGCGCAACGCGGCAATCGTGCGGTCGACGGCCGCATCGCTCAACCGTCCGGTCGCGGCGAGCCCCTCGCCCAGCCGAACGATGCGCGAAAAGGCGTCGACGACCGTGAAGCCCCCGTTCGTGTCGGCGCCCGCGGGCCGCGCGATCAGCAGCCGACAGTTGTTGGTGCCAAGGTCCAGCGCGGCGAAATGCCGCGGCTGGCCATGGTCCCCGCGCCCGCGATCGCCCTGCGCTCTCCCGGGCGGCGGCACGGCGAACGGGTCGGCGGGCGGACCGGCGGGTGGGGCATCGGGCCGGTACGGCCAAGTGGCGGGTGCGTCCCCCATTGCCGTGTCCTGGTTTCGGGTCTGCCGTCGCGCGGACGGCGGGCCGTTGCGCTAGGTACTTGACGCCAGGGTAGCGGCTCGTCCGATCCCCCACAAGCGGTACGCCTCACCGGCCACGCAGCTTGACCCTCGCCACCTCCCCGCCTAAGGCCGCGATGGCGTTGCCCTGTCGTCTAATGGTAAGACTACGGACTCTGACTCCGTTAATTGAGGTTCGAATCCTCACGGGGCATCCCGCTGGCCGGTATCCGACGACAGACGTGGCCGGGCTCGAACCGGCAGGATGGTCGGCGCCTCGTCAGGGGGCGGGTCTGGGCGGAACCGGATAGAGGATGAAGTCGGCGTGGCGGTCGATCGTCGGCGGCGAGGTTTCCGCCGCCGCTGCCTGCCGGAGCGCCTCGATGTCCGATGGCGGCAGGGCGAGCGCATGTTCGGACGGGTGCGCCGCCGCCTTCATCGGATAGTCCTGTCCCGGCGTCGCCGTCATCTCGATATGCGCGCCGAGCACGGCGCGGACCGGATGGGTGCCCACAAAGGCCGCCAGCCGCTCGGCGCTCGCCCGGAACGTCGCAAGCTGGTCGCTGGGGAAATACAGCCGGCCCGGATAGAGCATGTCGCCCGAGAACAGCAGACGCGTCCGCCCGTCGTAGAACATGACGTGCGCGGGTTCGTGGCCGGGCGTGGGAACGAGGTCGAGCGCGCGGTCGCCAAGGTCGTATCGGCCGTTCCTGTCGGGCCAGTCCTCGAGCTGGAAGAAGGCCGTGACGTCGGCGGGCTTGAGGCCGACGACGACGGTGTCGGGACGATCGCGGAACTCCGCGTCCCCCGCGTGATGATCGCCATGGCCGTGCGAGTGCGCGACGACGAGCTGGATCGGCCGGCCGCCATGCCGCGCACGCCAATCCGCGATCAGCCGGTCCACCACCGGCCGGATGGCGAGGCCGCCGGCGCCGGTGTCGATCAGCAGCGCGCGCTCCCTGCCGAACAGGAGATAGAGGAACGGCGCCTCGAAGTTGGTCCTGACGGACTGGCGGATGACGACCGTGTCCGCGTCGATCCGCTGAACCTGCGTCTCGGGTTCGGCGGGCGGCGTGCCGTCGATCCAGTGAGCGAAGCGCGGCCCGACCTGGCCCGACTCCGACCGGCCCGGCCCGGCCGCGATGGATGGCGCCGCCGCGCCGACCAGTGCGGGGAGGATGGCCGCGACCGCCACCCGCGCGACCCGGATCGTGATCTGCCGTTTCATGGCACCGGCGTACCGACTGCCGCGTCCCGAGACAAATACAAGATCGTACACCGCCGACGGCAGCCACGGGCCGGGCGATCAGCGCCGGTCGGCGGCGGCGCGGCCCAGCGTCATCGCCATCTGATCCGCCAGCACGCGGCCGGCGGTCGCGGCGGACTTCTCGGCACGCTCGGCGGCGACCACCAGATCGAGCGCGCGCGACAGGCGCGCCGCGCTCCACCGGCGGACGGCACGGCCGATGGCGTCCTGCTCCGAGAAGTGCACCCGGCGCGCGATCGATGCCGCGGGATCGTTGCCGGCGTCCGCCTCCACCCTCAGCTCGATCAGCAGCACCAGGCGCCTGGCGAGCTGGCGCAACCACTGCACGGACGCCGCGCCCGCGTCCGC
>NZ_CAHJWW010000155.1 GCF_903643035.1 Sphingomonas bacterium
GGCGGCGCGGTCCAGATCGGCGCCGGCGCCATCCGCGACGAGGCGGTGGGCGACGCCACCGTCGTCGGCGTCGACCTGAAGGTACGGCCGGACCACGCGACCGAGTTGCGCGCGGAGTTCGCCGCGGGCGGTCGCGGCGGACTGCACGCAGGCACCGCCGCGCTCGTCGAGCTTGAGCGTCGCACCGGGCCGCTCGACCTGCTCGGCTATGCGCGGCGCCAGGACGGCGGCTTCGGCGTCGGGCAGCAGAACGTGGTGGAGGCGGGCACGCAGAAGCTCGGCCTCGACGCCGCGCTGCGGCTCGGCGACGGGCTGACCCTCACCGGCACCGGCTGGCGGCAGGAACAGCTCGACACGCCGGGATCGCGGACCGCCGCCGAGGTGCGGCTGGACTGGCGGCGGACGAGCGGCACGATCTTCGTCGGCGGACAGTTCGCGGCCGATCGCGGGCTCGACGGTGGCGACCGCACGTCGGCGCTGCTGACGCTGGGCGGCAGCCGCAACCTCATGGGCGGCAGGCTGGTCGTGTCCGGCCAGACGCAGGTCGCGCCGGGCGGGCACGATGCCAGCGTCGACTTCCCCATCCGCCACCAGATCGACGCCGCGCTTCGCCTGTCGCCCGGCATCCGGCTGATCGGCGGCTACGAGATCGCGAGCGGCAAGGACTACGTCGCCCATACCGCGCGGATCGGCTTCGACGTCGCGCCATGGACCGGCGCGCGGCTGGGGACGACGCTCGACCAGCAGGCGATGGGCGAGAACGGACGCCGCACCTTCGCGCAATACGGCCTCAGCCAGTCGCTGCCGCTGGGCCGGCGGTGGACGATCGATGCGACGCTGGACGCCAGCACCACCGTCAGCGGCCGCATCCCCACCGGCGCGGCGGTGACGCCGTTCCAGCCGATCGCCTCGGGCGGCAGCCTGTCGGGCGGTACCGGCCTGGGGAGCACAAGCATCGGGAGCACTGGCCTGGGGAGCACTGGTCTGGGCAACGCTGGCTTGGGAAGCACGGGCGCCCTGTCGACCGCTCCCTATGGCGCCGAGACGCTGGGCGCGACATACCGGGCCGCCTTGTGGTCGTGGAACGGCCGGATCGAGCATCGCGAGGGCGCCGGCGCGACACGCTGGGGGCTGACCACCGACATGCTGCGCGCGCTCGGCCATGGGCAGACGCTGGCGGCGAGCGTGAAGGCGTACCGGATCGAGGATGCGAACGGCGCGGTCGCCGCCTATGCCACCGCCGATCTCGCGCTGGCGCTCCGTCCGCTCGGCAGCCGCTGGTCGCTGCTGGAACGGTTCCAGCTGCGCCACGAGCACGCGGACGCGGGCGTCACCGACGGGAACGCGCTGGGCGTGCCCGCGGTCGGCAACGACATGCAGGTCACGAGCCGGGCGGTGAACAACGTCGCGCTCGACTATCGCGCCGGCGCGCGCGGCGACGGTCGCGGCATCGAGGCGAGCATCTATTATGGCGCCAAGTTCGTGCGCGGAAAGTTCGGGGACGACGTGTACGAGGGGTTCGTGGACGTGATCGGCTTCGACCTGCGCCAGGATCTGTCGTCGCGTTTCGACGTCGGCGTGCAGGGATCGGTGCAGCACGCCTGGAGCGCGCGTGCGCTGGCGTTCAGCGGCGGGCCGTCGGTCGGCGTATCGCCGGCGGGCAACCTGTGGATCACCGCCGGCTACAACGTCGCAGGGTATCGCGACCGCGATTTCTCCGCCGACCGCTACACGCGGGCCGGGCCGTATCTAACCGCGCGGATAAAGTTCGACCGCGCCTCGGTCGCCACCGCGTTCGGCGGCGCGGCCCGCGCGCTGATCGGGGGTGGGCGATGAGGGTGTTCCGGCTGTCGGCCGCGGTGGTGGCGCTGGCCCTGCCCCTCTTCGCGGCGACCGCCGCCAGCCTCCAGATCGCGAAGTCGAGCAGCGTCGTGGCGGATCAGGTCAGCACGCTCAACCCTCGCGCGCTGCCGGGATCGGACATCGACTTCGCGCTCGTCGTCACCAATCCGACGCAGAACGCGCTGGCGACCGTCGGCAAGGTGGTGATCGTCGACACGATCCCCATCCAGGCCAGGCTTCGCGTCACCGACTATGGCGCGGCCGGCAGCGGCCCGGTCGGCTTCACTGACGGCAGCCTCCTGGGGCTAGGGCTGGCGGGGAGCGGGCTGACCTACGGTTTCGCCGGCTTGGCCAGCGCGACCGACGGGCTGGAGTTCTCGACGGACGGGAGCAACTGGACCTACACGCCGGTTCCCGATGCGGGCGGGTTCGACGGTCGCGTGCGCGCGATCCGCGTCACCCTGTCCGGCACCCAGGCGCCGGCCAGCGCCTTCAGGCTGCAGTATCGGACGAGGCTGAACTGACGACCCGCATCGTCGCGAACCGTCAGGTCGACTGGATCCTGGCCCAGGCGTGGTCGAGCCATCTCTCGACCTTCGTGATGGCCGCCGGCGCCAGGGTGACGACGTCGTCGGCGGACCCGTGGATGTCCCCGGCGATCATGCCCGAATGGCTGAGGTGCGCGATCCGCCGCCTGCCCGCTTCGGGGCAACCCCCGGTCCGCTCGATCGTCTCGCGGCCGGTCAGCCGCTCTCCCTCCGCGTCCGCGAGGTACAGTATCAATATGATGTCCCAGTTGTCGGGAGCGGACACGTCGGTCCCGAAAATCGCGCGTCGTTCGGATCGTATCACCAAGTCCAACTTCGCGGCCATCGCCGACGTGCCTTGCCCAATCATCCGCGTTTCTCCGCCCCTTGGGCGATATCAACAGTTCTCAGGACCTTATGATCCGATATTAATTGGAAGCAAGGACAGTATATTGCTTGACGACATGAGCATGCGCCTCACACAATAATGCTCCAAGAAGATAGTCGCGCTGCTCGTCGGCAAGAGCGATCAGCGACGTCAGCTGTTCGTCCAGATATCGAAGCTGGTCCTTCAGCGCGCGACTACTCATGGGCTTCATGCCTCTGCCTTGTGACAATCGTGGAAACACAAAGCACGATAGTTGAACTTGCGATAGGTTTATTCCGCATATGCGAAGGAAAAACGGACGGTCTTCCATGACCCGCATGGATGGTCGGACGAACCGTCCGCGTCAGTCCCCGGCGGCGGGGTCCCCCTTCAGGGAGGCGGAATCCGCGAGCTTCAATCGGGCGAACAGCGCGACCTGCCTTCCTACCAGGTCGATCTGCGCGGCCACGCCGGCGTCCCGGCACACGCCGCCGCTCAGCACCCCGTCGCCGGTGTTGATCGCCGCGCCCATCGGCGTCGGCCAGCCGCGCAGGGCATGGACGGTCGCGCGCAGCGCCGCCAGCGTCGAGCCGGTCGCCTGCCAGCCCGCCGCGGTGACGATCAACCCGACGGGCAGCCCGTCGAGATAGGCGCGCGGGTCCCGCGACGTGGCCTCGAGATAGTCGATCGCGTTCTTCACCATCCCCGACATCACGCCGTGATAGCCCGGCGAGGCGAGCAATATGCCGTCGGCGCGGCGGACGGCGTCGATCATCTCGCCCCCCGCCGCCTCGCTGTCGGGGGTCAGGTACAGCGGCAGCGACGCAAGATAGGCACCCCCGAACATCAGCGTCTCGGCGCCGTCGCGGGCCGCGCTGGCGAGCGCGAGGGTCAGCGCCTGCTCGGTGCTGGAGCCGGGCTTGGGCGTGCCGCCGATCCCGACGACGAGGGGAGCCGGGGACGGACTTGGAAGGGAAGCGGCCATCGTCTCATCCGTTCGGTTCCCGCGCCGGAGCGGCGAGCGACGCCCCGCGCGGATGACGCCTCCATGGCCTACCCGCCGGACCATGGCCAGTGCCAAGGCGCGCGAGGGAACCGCCGCCGGCCGGATCGCCGCCGTAACGATGCGCCCGCCTCCGCCACTCGCACGGCGGTTCCGGGCATGGTACGCGCGAAGCGGGGACAGTGGAACAGCGGGGAAATGGCGGGGGTGATGATTGTGGCCAGGATGATCCGCGCCCGTTCCTCGCCCGCCTTCGATCGGCTCATGACCTGGTCGCTCGCCCACGCGCTGCCGACCGCCACGCGGTACCTGCTCGCGACGCTCATCATCGCCGCGACGGCGATCCTGCGCGCGCTGCTCGTCACCAGCCTGCTGCCATGGCTGCTGTTCCTTCCGCCCGTGCTGGGGATCGGGCTGGTGCTGGGGCGCGGCGCGGGCCTGTATGCGGCGGTGCTGTCGGCGGCGTGCGCGGGGTGGTCGATCGGATCGCCGCACGAGCGGCTGTGGCTCAGCGGCCCGCAGTGGGTCGCCAACGCCATCTACCTGGTCGTGGCGACCGGGATGGCGGCGATCGCCGGCGAGCTGCGCGACGCGTTCAGCCGCGCCGCGCGCGGCGGAGTGGAACTGGCCACCGCCAATGCCTTGCTGATGAAGCGCGAGGAACAGCTTCAGCTGCTGAACCAGGAACTCGGCCATCGCCTGAAGAACCAGCTCGCGATCGTCCAGGCGGTGGCGAGCCAGACGATGCGCCAGGCCGGCGACCTTCGGAGCGCGAACGAGGCGCTGTCGTCGCGGCTCGCGGCGCTGGGCCGGGCGACGGACGTGCTGACGCGCAGCGACTGGACCGCCGCCGATCTGCACACCCTCGCGCAGACCGCGCTGATGGCGCACCAGAGCGTCGCGGGCCGCTTCCACATCCAGGGACCGGCGCTCCGCTTCGGTTCCCAGGTATCGCTCGCGCTGACGCTGGCGTTCCATGAGCTGATGACGAACGCGATCAAGTACGGCGCGCTGTCCAACGATGAGGGTCACGTCGATCTCGGCTGGTCGGTGCAACCGGGACCCAATGGCGGCGAGCCTCGTTTCAACCTCGTCTGGCGGGAGGTCGATGGTCCCCAGGTCAGGCCGCCGGTGCGGCGCGGCTTTGGATCGATGATGATCGAGCGGTCGTTGCGGGCATATTTTCGGGGCGACACCGCGATCGACTATGATCCGGCCGGCCTCGTGTTCAGGATCGATGCGCCGCTCGGCGATGCGCAGGAAGGTTGAATGTCGTGGCCAAGATCGAGGATCCCCCAGCGGAGGTGCAGAAGCGGTCGATCCTCGTCGTCGACGACGAGCCGATGATCCGGATAAACCTCGCCGACTTCTTCGAGGACGAGGGTTATCAGGTGTTCGAGGCCCAAAGCGCCGACGAGGCGATCACGACGCTGGAGGCGCATCCGGCGATCCGCATCGTCCTGACCGACGTGCAGATGCCCGGATCGATGGACGGCGTGAAGCTTGCCCACCACGTCCGCGACCGCTTCCCCCCCACGCTGCTGGTGGTCGCGTCGGGAGCGGTGAAGGTGACGCAGGCCGAACTGCCCTCGCGCACGATGTTCGTCGCAAAGCCGTTCGATCCGCGCTTCGTGCTGGACGAGATCGAACGGTTGAGCTGATCCGCCGACGCAAACGGCGGTACCAGTCCGCTCTGGTCCGGCCGATCCCTATCTATCGATACCGCTGACCAGCAGCTTGTCGATGCGGCGCCCGTCGAGGTCCACGACCTCGAAGCGCCAGCCCTGTTCCTCGAAGCTCTCGCCCTCGCCCGGCAGGTGCCGGAACGCGGCGAGCGCCAGTCCCGCGACGGTCGCATAGTCGCGGTCCTCGGGCAGCGCGATGCCCAGCCGCTCGGCCAGCGTATCGGCCGCGGTGGTGCCCGCCACCAGCAGCGAGCCATCGTGGCGCTCGACGATCGAGGGCTGCTCGTCGGGGTCGGCGTCGGACGCGAACTCGCCGGCGATGGCGCTCAGCAGGTCGGCGGGCGTCACCAGCCCCTCGAAATGCCCGTATTCGTCGTGGACCAGCGCCATCGGCACCTCGGCGAGCCGCAGCGCATGCAAGGTGTCGAGCGCGTCGAGGTGGTCGGGCACCACCGTCGCGGCCCGCACCAGCGGCCGCAGCGCCACCGACTTCCCGCGCAGCAGCGCCGACACCAGCTCGTGCGTCTGGACGACGCCGATCAGCGCGTCGATCGATCCTTCCGCCACCGGCAGCCGGGTATGCGGCATCTCGATCAGCGCGCGGCGCACGCCCGCCTCGTCGAGGTCCGCGTCGAGCCAGCACACCTCTGTGCGCGGCGTCATCACCTCGCGCACGGGCCGGTCGGCGAGGCGGACCACGCCGGAGATGATGGAGCGTTCGTGCTCCTCGATCACGCCCGACTTGCTCGCCTCGGCGACGATCAGGTGCAGCTCCTCGGCGGTCACCTGGTCCTCGTTGCCGCGCGACAGGCCCATGAGGCGGAAGATCGCCGCGCTGGTCCGGTCGAGCAGCCAGACGACCGGCGCGGTGCCGACCGCCAGCCAGCGCATCGGCAACGCCATCGCCGCCGCGATCGGCTCCGGGCTCCTCAGCGCGATCTGCTTGGGGACGAGTTCGCCCACGATCAGCGAGACGAGCGTCGTGACGCCGATGACCAGCGCGAAGCCGAGGCGGTCGGCGGTCTGCGCCGCCATGCCGGCCCGCACGAGCCGCGCCGCCACCGGCTCCCCCAGGCTGGCGCCGGAAAAGGCGCCGGCGAGCGTCGCGATCAGCGTGATGCCGATCTGCACCGTCGACAGGAACTTGCCCGGATCGCTCGCGAGGTCGAGCGCGGCGCGCGCCCCCCGCTTCGCGCCGGGCCGCCCGCC
>NZ_CAHJWW010000156.1 GCF_903643035.1 Sphingomonas bacterium
GCGGACACGGCGGTCGTGATCGCCGGCGCCGCCCCGTTCGACATGCTGGCCCGGCTGGCGCGCGGGTTCGGCGATGGTCGCCCGAGCCCGGCGGCGATCGTCCTGGTCGACGGCACGGCGCGGAACGAGAGCTTCACGGGCGCGGGCCGCACGGCCGCCTTCCGACAGGCGTGCGGGAACGTGCCGTTGACGGTCGTCGTCGATACCGGACAGGACCATGCGGCCGCCAGGGCCGCCAACCTCGGCCTCGCCCGGGTTCCGCCGGGGCTGAGCCATGTGGTCGTGATCGCGGAGGATTGCGCGCTGACCGGCGACTGGTTCGCCTCGCTCCTCCGGTCCTGGCTCGCCGCGGGGGATCCGGGCGGACTGCTCTCGCCCCGGATGCTCGTGCGGGAGGGACGGCCGCGCGACGGCGTGCTGACCGACGGCTATCTGGAGGCACCCGTCCGGCAGACGGCGGAAATGGCGGTCGACATCCGCGCGATGGGCGACGGCTATGCGGACCTGCCGGCGCCGGGGCGGCTGGCGCCGGCGGACGCCGGGTCCGATCGGGCGCTGGAGGAGACGGAACTGCCCGGCAGCGCCATCGTCATGGCGCGGCTCGCGACGCTGTGCGCGGTCGAAGACGGGCAGGGAGCGGTGTTCGATCCCCTGATCCTCACGCCCGCGGCCCTGTTCGAGGATCTCGCGCGGCGCCTTTCGGGCAAGGGGACACATTGTCGCACCACCATCGCCGCGCTGGGCGTGCTGCCCGCCCCGCGGCCCCGCGACATCGTTCACCTGTGGCAGCACCAGCACGACTACCGCTGGCTCAATCGCAAGGTCCACGGGCCGGCCGACGCCCTCGGCGACGACCATATGGTAGAGTTCATCTGCCCCTTCCATCGCGGCGACGTGCTCGTCGGGCTGCAGGTCGCGCAGACCGCGTTCCTCGCCGGCATCCCCATCCGGCTTCATGTGGCTGAAAGCCTGCTGGAGTGGGTGCTGGCGTTCGACCCGCCGTTCCCGGTCCGCGGCATTCCCGTCAAGGTGCCGTCCGCGGAGCGGACCGCGCTGCACCTGCTGCGCTCGTACGAATACGTCATCCGCCAGGCCGATACCGGCCCCCGCCTCGCCCGGTCGCACTTTGCGCGCGGACTCGACGCGATGCGCAGCAACCTGGCGGGCTCGATGCTGTCGTCGGTGGGCCTGCCCGCGGACACGCCGCTCGACGAGCTCCGCCCGGCGACGGACGCCGGACAGGAGGATGAGGCGGCGGCGCTGCTGGCGCCCTACGGCGACCGCGTGGTGCTGTTCCACCGCACGGGCGGGTGGAGCCTGAAGTCGCTCCCCGACGCGGTGCTGGCCCGGTTCGCGGACATGGTGAGGGCGCAAGGGTTCCGCCTGGTCCAGATCGGCGGCCCGGGCGAGGCGGCGTGCGACGCGGTCGACGGCATGATCGCCGGGAACTTCGCGCCGGGCCTGTGGGCGGCGCTGTTCCGGCGGGCGGACGCGGTCGCGGGGATCGACAGCTGGACGGCGCACATGGCCGCGATCCTGGACGTGCCCCAGATCACGTTCTTCGGATCGACGCATCCGGACCACGTCGCCTCCAAGCCCCATTTCCGCGCACGGCGCTCTCCTGCCCTGCTGATCGAGCCGACGGTCGCCTGCTCCCCCTGCAACTCGCTGACCTGCCTGATCCGGCCCGAACCGTTCTGCATGGGGTACAGCGCCGACCCGGCCCGGATATCGCCGTTCCTGCGCGATCTGGGTCGGGCGGCGACGGAGCGGCGCGAGGCGTCCTGACGGCGCCCGACCATCGGGTCGATTGACAAGGGACGCCGGAATGCGCTTGCGTAATCCGATGGTCTCGTCGCTTGCCTGGCTTTCGGGGTCGTTGCCTCCGTTTGGGAAACCCTGTGGAAATGCTTGAGCTTTCCGCGTCGCGGCCACGGACGCCCGCGCCGCTGGACCGCGTGGCGACCTGGTTCCGCCGTCGCCGCTGGTTCACGCTCTTCGTGATCGTGCCGACGGTCGCGATGGCGCTGTACCAGGGCTTCGTCGCGTCCGACGTCTACATCTCCGAGTCGCGGTTCGTCATCAAGTCGCCGAGCCAGAAGCAGGCCCAGCTCTCGGGCATCGCCAGCCTGATCCAGACGACGGGCCTATCGGGCGGCCAGGAACAGACCAACGAGGTCATGGACTATGTCCGGTCGCGCAACGCGCTGGCCGACGTCGCCCGGCGGATGGACGTCGCAGCGGTGTTCTCGTCCCCGGCAGCGGACGTCCTCAGCCGCTATCCCCTGCCCTTCACGCCTGAGCGGTTCGAGAACCTGTACAAATACTACGGCAAGATGGTCGACACCCGCCTCGACCACGACACCAATACGGCGGTGCTGACGACGAAGGCGTTCACTCCCGACGACGCGCATGCGCTCAACGCCCGACTGCTCGACCTGAGCGAGGAACTGGTCAACAAGCTGAACGTCCGCGCGCAGGGCAAGGCCATTGCGGAGACCCAGCATTACCTGGCGGACGCGCAGGCCCGGCTGCTCGCGGCCAGGATGCGGCTGCGGGAATATCGCAACACCTCCGAACTGCTCGATCCCGCCAAGCAGGCGACGGGGGTGCTGGAGGTGTCGAACGTCCTCGTCGGCCAGCAGGCCGCGCTGCGCGCGCAGTTGCAGGCGATGCAGCGCGCCGCGCCGCGCAACCCGTCGATCCTCGCGCTGCGCAGCCGGATCGCCGCGGTCGGCGTGCAGATCGACGCGCAGAACGGCCGTGCGGTCGGAACCGGCGGCGGGATCGCCTCCAAGCTCAGCCAGTACGAGAACCTGGCCGTCGAGCAGGAGTTCGCGACCCAGATGGTCAACGCGGCCGGCTCCAATCTCGAGCAGGCCCGAGCCGAGGCGCAGAAGCAGCAATTCTATCTCGAGCGCGTCGTCGAGCCCAACCGGCCCGACGTGGCCCTGCTGCCGCGCCGCATCCAGTCGGTGTTCTTCGTCTTCGCGACGGCGCTGTGCGTATACCTGATCGGCTGGATGCTGATCGTCGGCATCCTCGAACACGCGCCGGACAGCTGACGATGGCGTCGCTGCGACAGGGCTGGCGAATCCAGCAGCGCGTGATCATCGCGCTGATGAGCCGCGAGCTGACGACCCGCTTCGGACGCGAGAACATCGGTTTCCTGTGGATAATGGCGGAACCGCTGCTCTTCGCCGTGCTCGTCTCGCTCGCGTGGACGTTCATGAAGGGTCCAGAGGAACACGGCGTCGCGATCGTGGCGTTCGTCGTCAGCGGATACCTGCCGCTGACCTTCCTTCGTCACTCCTTTGGCCGATGCACCAACATCTTCGTCGCGAACGGCAGCCTGATGTACCATCGCCAGATCCGCATACTGGATTTCGTGTTCGTCCGGGTGCTGATCGAGACGATAGGCGGCATGATGGCCTATCTCTTCATCGGCGTCATCCTGATGTACTTCGGGTACTTCCCGGTGCCCGCCAGCATCGGCCTGCTCGTGTCGGGCTGGGCGCTGTATACCCTTTTCGTCCTGTCGATGTGCTTCATCATCGCGCCCTTGTCGGAGGTGTCGGAAGTCCTGGAGAAAATCCTTCCCGTCACCATCTATATCTCGATCCCTTTTTCCGGCACCTTCAACATGGAATCGTGGCTCTCGCCGCAGGCGCGCGACATCCTCTTGTGGTCGCCGATGGTCAATTCGATCGAGATGATGCGCTACGGACTGTTCGGCGATGCCGTGCGGCCGTATTACACCATATGGGTTCCGATCGGCGCCTCGCTGATCTGCATGACGATCGGGCTGGCCCTGTGCCGCCGGGTCCGCCGGACGCTGGTGGTCGAATGAGCGGCCGCCGTGCGGGTGGCGGCGCGCGATGATCGTGTGCGAGGACCTGCACAAGTCCTATCGCATCGGACACGGGCGCAAACAGGTGCTGAACGGCATCGACCTCACGATCAGGCCGGGAGACAAGGTCGGCCTGCTCGGCCGCAACGGCGCGGGCAAGACGACGCTGATAAAGCTGATCGGCGGCGTGGAGATGCCGACGTCGGGACGGGTGCGGCGCACGATGTCCTGCTCCTGGCCGCTCGGCCTGACCGGCGGCTTCCAGGGCAGCCTGACCGGTTATGACAACGCCCGCTTCATCGCGCGGATCTACGACCACGACTATGCCGACGTCCGCGCCTTCGTCGAGGATTTCACCGAGCTTGGCCGGCAGCTCAGGATGCCGGTCAAGACCTATTCGTCGGGGATGCGCGCGCGCCTGTTGTTCGCGCTGTCGCTCGCGATCGAGTTCGAATGCTATCTGATCGACGAGGTCATCATGGTCGGCGACAAGAACTTCCAGCAGAAATGCCATTACGAGCTGTTCGAGAAGCGCGCGGACCGCTCCCTGCTCCTCGCGTCGCACAGCCCGGAGTTCATCCGCACGTTCTGCGACCGGGCGATGATACTCTCGAACGGCAAGGCCGAGATGTACGACGACGTCGAAGCGGGGCTGGACACCTATTTCGAGCTTTGATCCGCATCGGCGGCCGGGTCCCGGTACCGCCGCCCTTCGTGCCGGCCATGCGTGGCATAGTGGCTCGCGGCATCTTCCCCGGCGGCGGCGACGTCGGGGTTGAGCAGAAGATAGGCCGCGGCGTCGAAGTCGGCGGGAATGTCCTGCGCCGACGGGTCGGACCCGGCCGGGCCGGCGCCGCCGGCTGGCGGCCTGCGCCTGAACAGGTGTCGCCACGCCCGCCGGCCGGTGGTGGTCGGCGCCTCGGCCCGATCCGGCCGCACGGGCTCGCCCAGCAGCATGTTGGGCTCGACCGCGCCGCTCGCGATGTTGGTGATGGTGCGAAGGTCCAGCCGCCCGAGCGGCTCGTCCGAGAAGGCGGGCGTGTAGTAGATGCAGTCGGTGAAGTAATAGTGGCTGACCTGCGACCAGCGCGTGCGCTTCAGGTCGCTTCGCATGCTGCCGCCGTGGAGCAGGTTGGCGGCCCAGATCAGCGCCTGGCCCTTGCGCGCGAGAAAGGTTTCGGGCTCGATCCCCTCCGCGTCGACCATCGCACCCCATACCGCCTCGAACGGCGTCTGCGCCGAGGCGTGGGTGCTCTTCCACCCGCGCTGGCCGATCATCGCGTTGCTGAGCACCGGCCATCGGTGCGAGCCGGGGTAATAGACGAGCGGGCCGGACTCTGCGGTGATGTCCTCCATCGCCAGCCACACGCCGCACATGAACCGTTCGGGAAGGCTGGAGAAGTGCGCGGAGTCCGTATGCGGGCGCTGCTGCGTGCCGAGCGGGAAGTTCAGCGTCTGGAACGGGAAGGCGCGCCGTCCGTACAGCCTGGTCAGCAGCGCCAGTATCCGCGCGTTGGCGGCGATGGCCAGTACGTCCGGATCGAACCGCCACGCGTCCTGGATGCGCAGGTTCGCGTGCGCGCCCAGCGACTCGGGATCGGACAGGTCGGCATCGTAGCGCGGTGAAAGGTTGGTCCTGATCCGGTCGATCCGGGCATCGATCCCGGCGTCGGGGAAGTCGAACACCGCATAGCCGCGCGCGTTGAGCTGGACCGCGACGTCGCGCTCGAACGGGGACAGGCCCATCGCGTCCAGCGACCCCGCGAACAGCGGCGATTCGACCAGCGGCACCCCCGGCAGCAGCCTGGCGGAAAGCGGAAGGGGCGCTCCGGGATCGGGATCGGGTAGGGTGGACATGGACTTTCTCGCAAGCGTCAGAGGCGGAAGCGGTATGTTTCGCTGGCCCGATCGAGCCCCGGGTGATGCATCGGATCGACGACCGTCGTCGTTCCCCAGCGGGTCTGGAGAACTTCCAGCTCGCGCATGTAGCGGTCTATATGGGCCGATGACAGGTCCGCGCCGCGCGACTTGCTTTCCAGGTGGAAGAGCGTCGCCTGCGGAGCGTACACGTTCCGCCAGCCCGCGCGGCCGAGCTTCAGGCACAGGTCGACGTCGTTGTAGGCGATCTGCAGCCCTTCCGCGTCGAAGCCGCCGACCGCATCGAACTTGGCCTTTTCCACCACCAGGCAGGCGCCGGTCACCGCGCTGGCGTAATGCGCGGCGTGCGCCTGCGCGAAATAGCCGGGATCGCCCGCGCGAAGCCCCCGGTGCGCGTGGCCCGCGGCGTTGCCCAGACCCATGACGACGCCGGCATGCTGGATGCTGCCGTCCTCGTAGAGGAGTTTCGCGCCCACCGCGCCGATCGCCGGGCGAACGGCATAGCGCATCATCTCCCCTAGCCAGTCCCCCGCCGTCACCTGCGTGTCGTTGTTGAGGAAGCACAGGTACCCGTCCCGCGCGTGCCGCACCGCGAAGTTGTTGATGGCGGAATAATTGTACGGCATCGGGCATGGCAGCACCGCGACGCGCGGATCGGCCGCGATCCCGTCGAGATAGGCATGGGTCTCGGGCTCCACGCTGCCGTTGTCGATGATGACGAGCGTATAGTTGCCGTAACGGGTATGTTCCAGGACGCTCCCGACGCAGGCGCGCAGCAACTCCGGATGATCGCGCGTCGGCACCAGGATCGTCACCGGCGGGGCCGGGTCCGGCGCCGGCCACCGGACCGTGACGGTCCCGAACGGCCCCGCCGAGGCGGTGGCGCCCGCGTCC
>NZ_CAHJWW010000157.1 GCF_903643035.1 Sphingomonas bacterium
GCCGCTCCCGCCGACGCGCAGGACCTGCAGACCCGCGCCGTGCCGCCTCCCGCGCCCGAGGCGCCTGCGGCGCCGCTGGCGGCGGACCAGGTACAGTTCTCGTCGGACGCGCTGGAGTATGACGATCGCGCCGACATCGTCACCGCCACCGGCAACGTGCGCATGTTCCGCCAGGGCCAGCGGCTGCGCGCCGACAGGATCACCTGGAACCGCAAGACCGGCAAGGTGCTCGCAGCCGGCAACGTCGCGGTGGTCAACCCGCAGGGCGATACGGCCTATGGCGACTCGATCGACCTGACCGACAGCCTGAAGGACGGCGTGGTCGACAACATGCTGGTGGTGCTGAGCCGCGGCGGGCGGATCGCCGCGGCACGCGGCACGCGGCAGGACGACGGGACGCTGGTGCTGTCGAACGCCGCCTATACCGCCTGCGACGTGACCGGCGCCGACGGATGCCCCAAGCAGCCGACCTGGAAGATCACTGCGGTGCGCGTCACCTACGACCCGAGCGCGAGCCGGATCTACTACAGCGGCGCGCACCTCCACCTGTTCGATTTCATCTCGCTGCCCTTGCCGAGCCTGTCCAACCCGGTCGGGGGCCAGTCGAGTTCCGGGCTGCTGTCGCCGGAAATCCGCCTCAACCGGGTAAACGGGTTCGAGGTGGCGGCGCCGTACTTCATCCGGCTCGCGCCCGACCGGTCGCTGACGCTCACGCCCCACCTCTACACCGGATCGCTGCCGATGGCGGAGGCGTCGTACCAGGCGCTGAGCACCGCGGGCGCCTTCCGCCTCACCGGCTACGCCACCGTCAGCCGGCGCAGCGACGACCTGATCTCCGGCTCGACCGGCACGCAGGAGAGCTTCCGCGGCTATATCGACGGCGTCGCCCGGTTTCAGCTGTCGCCCGAATGGAGCATCTCGGGCTCGGCGCGGCTGGTGACGGACAAGACGTTCCTGCGCCGCTACGACCTGACCTATGACGACCGGCTGCGGACCACCGCCAGGATCGAGCGGATCGACGACAAGAGCTACCTCTCGATCGACGGCTGGTACGTGCAGACGTTGCGGATCGACGACGCGCAGAAGTTCCAGCCGATCGCGCTGCCCGAGGTCGACTATCGCCGCCGCGTCGACGATCCGCTGCTGGGCGGGAAGATCGAGGGGGAGGTCAACACGCTCGCGCTCACCCGGATCGCCGGCCAGGATACGCAACGCGCCTTCGCCTCGCTGCGCTGGGACCTGCGCCGGCTGACGACGCTGGGCCAGGAGGTGACGTTCACCGCCTATGCCCGTGGCGACCTGTACCACACGAGCGACACGCTCGCCGACGCCGTTCCCGTCTATCGCGGGCTGGAGGGTTTCCAGGGCCGGGCGATCGGCGCGCTGGCGGTGGACGTCCAGTGGCCGTTCGCGGGCACGATCGGCGGCGGGATCCAGACGGTGATCCCGCGCGTCCAGATCGTCGCGAGCCCCAAGATCAAGAACCTGTCGATCCCGAACGAGGACTCGCGCGCGGTCGACCTCGACGACACCAACCTGTTCGCGCTCAACCGCTTTCCCGGCTACGACCGCTACGAGGATTCCAGCCGCGCCACCTATGGCATTTCGTGGAACCTGGCGTTCCCGGGGCTGACGGTCGACAACCAGATCGGGCAGAGCTTCCGCTTCGCCGACCGTTCCGCCCTGTTCTTCCCCGGCACCGGCCTGTCCGACAAGTTCTCCGATGTCGTCGGACGGACGGAGGTGCGCTATCGCGAGTTGGTGTCCCTCGCGGTCCGCTACCGGATCGACAAGGACGACCTCACCGTCCGTCGCGCGGAGATCGACGCGACGGTCGGCTCGTCCAGCACCTATCTGCTGCTCGGCTATCTGCGCCTCAACCGCGACATCGAGCCCCTGTTCGAGGATCTGCAGGACCATGAGGAAGGGCGGGTCGCCGGCCGGGTCCAGTTCTCGCGCTACTGGTCCGCGTTCGGGTCGATCCTGATCGATCTGACCGACCGCGAGGAGAGCCCGCTGTCGACCGCCGACGGCTTCAGCCCGATCCGCCACCGGGTCGGCGTCGCCTATGAGGACAATTGCCTGAAGCTTGGCCTGACGTGGAAGCGCGACTATGCCACGACCGGCGACGCGCGCCGGGGCAACAGCTACCTGTTGTCGCTTTCCTTCAAAAACCTCGGGCGCTAAGCCGTGGTTCAGGCGGGGGGAGCGAGGCTCCCGGAATAAGGCCGCGCAATGGGACGATCGATAACGTGACAGGCAACAGGCGCGCGCGCGCATCGGCTCGATTGTCGGGACCGGGGATCATGGCCCGGGGACCCATGGCCCCCGGACTTGCGGGCGTGGCGGCCGTGCTGATGCTGACCGCCGTCGCTCCGGCGCAGACCGCGCCCCGGACGCCGGCGCGACCCGCTTCGCCGCCCGCGCAATCGGCTCCGCCGCCGGCGCAATCCGCTCCGGATCAGGCGCAGACCGTGCCGGACAACCAGGTGCCCGAGACCGGCCTGGACATCCCGGCCAACCTCCAGATCTTCGGCAAGTTCGATCCCAACGTGCGCAAGGCGACCGCGATCGTCAACGACAGCGTCATCACCGGCACCGACGTCGATCAGCGCGTGGGCCTAATCGCGGCGGCCAACAACCTGGACGTCGCCGCCGCCGACCGCGACCGGCTGAAGCTCCAGATCCTGCGCCAGCTGATCGACGAGACGCTTCAGATCCAGGAGGCCAAGACCCACGACATCTCCGTCACGCCCGACGAGATCGGCGAGAGCTACGACCGCGTCGCGAAGAACTTCAACCGGTCGCCCGGCGACTTCGGCAAGTTCCTGAAACAGCAGGGTTCGTCCGAACGCTCGATCAAGCGCCAGATCGAGGGCGAGCTGGCGTGGAACCGGTATCTGCGCCGCCGGATCGAACCCACCGTCAACGTCAGCGAGCAGGAGGTGACGGACATCATCGCCCGTCTGGAGGCCGCGAAGGGCACGGTGGAATATCACCTGCGCGAGATATACATCCGCGGCGAGGGCGATCGCGCGCCCGCCGCCGCCGCCGCGGCGGAGCAGGTGATGGATCAGGTCAAGACCGGCAAGACGCCGTTCGAGACGCTCGCGCGGCAGTTTTCCGACTCGACCACTAAGAACGTGGGCGGCGACCTCGACTGGATACGGCTGAACCAGTTGCCCGACGATCTCGCCCACGCCGCGCAGGACATGCAGGTCGGCCAGATCGCGGGACCGATCGCGGGGTCGGGCGGCTTTTCCATCCTGTACCTGGTCGACAAGCGCCAGGTGCTGACCGCCGACCCGCGCGACGCCAAGCTGAACCTGAAGCAGCTTACCGTCCGCTTTCCCCCCGGCACCGGCCAGGCCGAGGCGGCGGCGCGCGCCGCGACCTTCTCCAAGACGACCCAGGCGATCCAGGGCTGCGGATCGGTCGACAAGATCGCCGCGTCGATCGGCGCGGAGGTCGTCAACAACGACACCGTCCGCGTCCGCGACCTGCCGCCCCAACTGCAGGACATATTGTTGAAGATGCAGGTGGGCCAGTCGTCGCCACCGTTCGGCTCGCCGCAGGACGGCGTCCGCGCGCTGGTGCTGTGCGGCCGCGACGATCCGGTGAGCGGCGCGACCCCCAACGTGGAGGCGGTGCAGGACCAGATCCAGCAGCAGCGGGTGAACCTGCGCGCGCAGCAGACGCTGCGCGACCTGCGCCGCGATGCGATCATCGAGTATCGATGACATGAGCGCGCCGCTGGCCGTGTCGATGGGCGATCCTGCCGGTATCGGCCCGGAGATCGTGGCCAAGGCCTGGGCGAGGCGCGTCGAGGAAGCCCTGCCGCCGTTCTTCGCGGTTGGCGACGTGCGGGCGATCGGGCGGGTGTGGAACGGCCCCGTCGCGCGGATCACCGACATCGCGGACGTCGCCCGGGCGTTCGGCGTGGCGCTGCCCGTGCTGACGATCGACGACGCCGGCGACATCGTGCCGGGCGAGCCCGACGTCGAGGGCGCGCGTTGCGCGATGCGGTCGCTGGAGCTCGCCACCGGCCTTGTCCAGTCGGGCGCGGCGCGCGCCCTGGTGACCGGGCCGGTCGGCAAGGCGCAGCTGTACCAGATCGGCTTCAGCTATCCGGGCCAGACGGAGTTCGTCGCCGAACGCTGCGGCATCGCGCGCGACAATGCGGTGATGATGCTGGCCGGCCCCGGCCTGCGGGTCGTGCCGATCACCACCCATGTGCCGCTGGTGGAGGTCGCGGGACTGCTGACGATCGAGCTGGTGCTGGCGAAGGCGCGAGCGACGGCGCGGGGGCTCGACCGCAATTTCGGCATCACCTCGCCCCGCCTTGCCTTCGCGGGCTTCAATCCGCACGCCGGCGAGGCCGGCACGATCGGCCGCGAGGAGATCGACGTGCTGATCCCCGCGATCGAGCGGCTGCGCGCCGAGGGGATCGACGCGCTGGGGCCGTTCGCCGCCGACACGATGTTCCACGACCGCGCGCGCGCGGGGTACGACGCGGCGCTTTGCCCGTATCACGACATGGCGCTGATCCCGATCAAGACGCTGTATTTCGACGATGGCGTCAACATGACGCTGGGGCTGCCGATCGTGCGGACCTCGCCCGATCACGGCACCGCGTTCGGCATCGCCGGTCGCGACCGGGCGAACGCGGGCGCGACGATCGCCGCGATCCGCATGGCCGCCGCCGCCGCCGACCATCGCGCCGCGAGCGCCGAGGCGAGCTGAGCGCCATCACGCCGCCCGCCGCGTTCCTGCCGCCGATGCCGCCCTTGCGCGAGGTGATCGCCCGGCACGGGCTGACCGCATCCAGGGCGCTGGGTCAGAACTTCCTGTTCGACGGCCGGTTGCTGGACCGGATCGCGCGCATCCCCGGCGACCTGATGGATGCGGAGGTGTTCGAGGTCGGCCCCGGTCCCGGCGGCCTGACCCGCGCGCTGCTCGCCGCAGGCGCGCGGGTGACGGCGGTGGAACGCGACCCGCGCTGCCTGCCCGCGCTCGCGGAACTGGCCGACGCCTGTCCCGGCCGGCTGCGGGTGATCGAGGGCGACGCGCTGGACATCGATGCGCCGGCGCTGTTCGCGGGGCGGCCGCATATCGTCGCCAACCTGCCCTACAACGTCGGCACCGCGTTGCTGGTGCGCTGGCTGCTCGCCGACTGGCGGCTCCCCGACCGGTCGCCGTGGTGGGCGAGCTGCACGCTGATGTTCCAGCGCGAGGTGGCGGACCGGATCGTCGCGCAGGCGAACGACGAAGCCTATGGCCGGCTCGCGGTCCTCGGTCAGTGGCGATCGACCGCGCGGATCGCGATGACGGTCCACCGCTCCGCCTTCACGCCGCCGCCCAAGGTCATGTCCGCCGTGGTGCATCTCGTACCGGCGGAGGCGCCGGCGGGCGTATCCGCGCGCACGCTGGAACGGCTGACCGCCGCCGCGTTCGGGCAGCGCCGCAAGATGCTGCGCCAGTCGCTCAAGGGCCTGGACGGCGCGCTGGCTGCGCTGGAAGAGCTGGGCATCGATCCGACCCGGCGGGCGGAGACGATCCCGATCGGCGACTTCGTCGCGATCGCGCGGGTGATGGACGGCTGAGCGAAACCGCTCGCCTTCTCGTTCAGCTCGGGCCTAATCCTTCGCCGCCGCCGGCACCGTCGTCGCCTGCGCGGTCGCGACCGGCGGACCCTTGGCGATCGTCGCGGCGAGCTGCGCCGCCTCCGGGCACGGCCCGGCCTTGCAGGCCATCCTCAGCTTCGCGAGATTGTCGCGCGCGCGGTTGACGGCGCCCTTGCGGACCAGCGCCTCCCCCTGTCCCTTCAGCGCGGCGACGTCGTTGGGTTCCAGCAACAGCGCCTCGCGGTACAGGCGGATCGCCTTGCCCGGCAGACCGCTCTGGTCCGCGACCTGCGCCAGCGCGTCGAACGCGACCCGGTTGCGCGGATCGACCGCGACCGCCGTCTCCAGCATGTCCGTCGCGCCCTGCAGGTCGCCGGACGCCTGCGCCGCGCGCGCCCTCGCCAGCAGCGCCATCGATCGCGCGTCGATCTGGTCGTCCGGCCGCTGGCCATGCAGGGTCGCGGAAACGCACACCAGCGTCAGCGCGGCGGCGAGGGCGACGGACGAGACACGCATGATCGTCTCCGACGTGGGCACAATGGCTAGGCGGCTAGCATGGCGACCGCAGCCGCGCGAGGAAAAAGCCGTCGGTGCCGTGCCGCGCGGGGGTCAGTCGGACGCCCGCGCCACGCGGGCTGCCGAAGGGCAGCGGCTCGGCCGTCCAGCCGTTGGCGATGGACGGCGCGACCTGCGCCGGCCCCTCGGCGTCCAGCACCGAGCAGACCGCGTACACGAGCGCGCCGCCCGGCCGGACCAGCTCCCGCGCGAGCGCCAGCACATGCGCCTGCGTCGCGATCAGCCGCGCGAGCCGGTCGGGCGTCAGCCGCCAGCGCGCCTCGGGATTGCGCCGCCACGTACCCGTGCCTGAACAGGGCGCGTCGACCAGCACCACGTCGGCCCGCCCGGCGAGATCGGCCAGCGCCCCGGTCTCG
>NZ_CAHJWW010000158.1 GCF_903643035.1 Sphingomonas bacterium
CCGCTCCGGCGGCGCAGGGTGGCCAGTCACGCGCGTTGCCAAGCGGCGTCGCGACCCCGCGCACCACGACCCCCGCCCGTCCGCAGCAGCGTGACCGGCGCGGCGATGACCGGCGTCAGTCGGGCAAGCTCACCGTCACGCGCGCGCTGGGCGACGACGGCGCACGCTCGCGCAGTCTCGCGGCGCTCAAGCGGGCGCGGGAGAAGGAGAAGCGCGGCTTTGGCGGCGCACGCGAGTTGCAGGCCAAGCAGGTCCGCGACGTGGTGGTGCCAGAGGCGATCACCGTCCAGGATCTAGCCAACCGGATGGCCGAGAAGGGCGCCGACCTGGTCAAGGCGCTGTTCAAGATGGGCATGCCCGTCACGATCAACGCGACCCTTGACCAGGATACCGCCGAGTTGCTGGTTACCGAGTTCGGCCACAACATCACCCGTGTCTCCGCTTCCGACGTCGATATCGCGACCGACGAGGTGGACGATGCACCCGAGATGCTGCAGTCGCGGCCGCCCGTCGTCACGATCATGGGGCATGTCGACCACGGCAAGACGAGTCTGCTCGACGCGCTGCGCGGCACCGACGTGGTGCGCGGCGAGGCGGGTGGCATCACCCAACATATCGGCGCCTATCAGGTGACGCTGAAGGACAAGTCGAGAGTCACGTTCCTCGACACGCCTGGCCATGAAGCGTTCACGCAGATGCGCGCGCGCGGCGCGGACGTCACCGACATCGTCGTGCTGGTGGTGGCGGCCGACGACGGACTGATGCCGCAGACGATCGAGGCGATCGCGCACACCAAGGCGGCGGGCGTGCCGATGATCGTCGCGATCAACAAGATCGACAAGTACGAGGCCAATGCCCAACGCGTTCGCGAGCGTCTGCTGGAGCAGGAGGTCGTGGTTGAGGAGCTGGGCGGCGACGTCCAGAACGTCGAGGTCTCCGCGCTCAAGAAGACTGGCCTCGACGAGCTGATCGAGAAGATCCAGCTCCAGGCCGAGTTGCTCGAACTGCGCGCCAATCCCGACCGCCCTGCCGAGGGCACGGTAATCGAGGCGAAGCTGGACAAGGGCCGGGGTCCCGTTGCGACGGTGCTGGTCGATCGTGGCACCTTGAGGGTCGGCGACGTGTTCGTCATCGGCGCCGAGAGCGGCAAGGTTCGCGCGCTGGTCGATGACAAGGGGCGGCCGGTGAAGGAAGCCGGGCCGGCGATGCCGGTCGAGGTGCTCGGACTGTCGGGCGTACCATCGGCGGGCGACCCGCTCCAGGTCGTCGAGAACGAGGCGCGTGCGCGCGAGGTCGCCGAATATCGCCAGTCGGTGCTGACCCAGAAGCGCACGACGTCGACGCCAGCCAGTCTGGAATCGATGTTTTCCGCGCTGAAGGACAAGCAGGCGATCGAATATCCGCTGGTCGTCAAGGCGGATACCCAAGGGACGGTCGAGGCGATCGTCGGCTCGATCAACAAGATCAGCACCGATGCGATCCGCGCACGCATCCTGTATTCGGGCGTCGGCGGTATCACGGAGAGTGACGTGACGCTCGCTGCCGCCAGCGGTGCGCCGATCATCGGCTTCAACGTGCGCGCCAATGCCAAGGCGCGCGAGATCGCCGACCGGCAGAAGGTCGCGTTGAAGTATTACGATGTGATCTATGACCTGACGGACGACATTCGCGCCGGCATGGCGGGCGAACTGGGTCCCGAAGCCTTCGAGACGGTCGTGGGCCGCGCCGAGATCCGCGAGGTCTTCTCCGCGGGCAAGACCGGTCGTGCGGCGGGTCTGCTGGTGGTGGATGGCGTCATCCGCAAGGCGTTGAAGGCGCGCATAACGCGGGCCGACGTCATCATCTACCAGGGCGAGATTGCCTCGCTCCGGCGGTTCAAAGACGACGTGGCCGAGGTTCGCGCCGGGTTGGAATGCGGTGTGACGTTCACGCAGAACTTCACGGATATCAAGCCAGGCGACATGCTGGAGACGTACGAGGTCGAGCTACGCGAGCGGACGCTCTGACGTCTTCTCCCATCTCCTCGCGAGCAAGGCTGTGACTGCCCCTTCCCGATCTCGGGCCGGAGGGGATTGGCTTCGTGAGCCGGTAGGTTGATCGGGTGCAGGCCCCGGCCCGGTTTCGGCTGGCCGGGGCGGGCATTATCCAGGACTCGCAAGCGGGAGGGGAGAAGATGAAACGCACCGATACAACTCCCGACCGCTCCGTCCGCCTGCTTCGCGTCGGCGAGCAGATGCGGCACATACTGTCCGAAATCCTGCAGCGCGGCGACGTGCATGATCCGACACTGGCCAAGCACGTCATCTCGGTGACGGAGGTGCGCATGTCGCCCGACCTGCGCCACGCGACGGTATTCATGAAGCCACTGCTGGGGCAGGACGAAGAGGCGGTGCTGAAGGCGTTGCGGACCAATACCGCCTATCTGCAGCGCGAGGTCGCGCATCGTGTGCAGATGAAGTACGCGGCCAAGCTGAAGTTCCTGGCGGACGAGAGCTTCGATGAGGGCGCGCATGTCGACGCCCTGCTCCGCGCGCCGGAGGTGGCGCGGGATCTGGACACGGATTGACGGGCTAAGAAACACTCGCTCGGATCGGACACCGGGCTGAACAGCCATACGATATCTTCACCATGCCAGCATGAACGCAGGCAGATCAGCCGATCTGCCGCAAGGGCTGATCCCCGGGTGCGACATACTGAACGTGCCGGTGCCCACCTTATGCCCTGCGCGCGGTTTTCCGGGACGAGTTGCTTGAAAAGACGAGGCGGCTGCTCGCGCTGGCGGATAAGCTCGTCATTTTAGCAAGGCGTCGGACGCCGGGCGTTTCGCCGGAGCGGTCGACTGATTACATGGATTTGATGGACAGTAATCTGGTGTACCGCGCGGCGGTGGCGATCGTGCCGCTGGTGATCGCAATCGTATTCCACGAAGTCGCGCATGGCTGGGCGGCGCGTGCGCTGGGCGATCCGACCGCGTATGAACAACGGCGGTTGAGCTTCAACCCGTTGCGTCACGTCGACCCGATGGGGACGATCGTGGTGCCGCTCGGCCTCGCGCTCGCGGGGGCTCCCGTGTTCGGCTGGGCCAAGCCCGTGCCGGTCGACTCGCGCCGGCTGCGCGAGCCGCGGACGGGGATGATGCTGGTCGCGCTCGCCGGGCCGGGGATGAACCTGTTGCTGGCGCTGGCAGCGTCGGTGCTGCTGGGCGTGCTCGTCGGCGCAGGGCTGGCGCCGGACGGGTTCGTCGGCTCGATGCTGGTCGAGTTCATTCTCGTCGACGTGTTTATCGCCCTGTTCAACCTGCTGCCCATCCCGCCGTTCGACGGCAGCCACGTGCTGGAGGGGCTGCTGCCGCGCCCGCTCGCGCGGCGCTACGCGGATCTCAGGCAGGCGGGGTTCGCGCTCGTCATCCTGCTGGTGGTGGTGCTGCCGATGGTCGCGCCGCGCGCGAACCTCGTTGGGCGCGTCGTCCTGCCGCCCGCCCGGTGGCTGGCGGGATTGTTCTTCGGCTTGGCGCACGCGGTTGGCTGAGCCGGGGGCGGCGCTTCACGGCTGGCTGGTGATCGACAAGCCGGTGGGCACGGGTTCGACTCAGGTGGTGGGAGCGGTCAAGCGCGCGCTGCAGTCGGGAGGCTATGCAAAGGTGAAGGTGGGCCACGGCGGCACCCTCGATCCGCTGGCCAGCGGCGTGCTGCCGATCGCGCTGGGCGAGGCGACGAAGCTCGCCGGGCGGCTACTCGACGGGGACAAATGCTACGCGTTCACCGTCCGCTTCGGCGAGCAGACCGACACGCTGGACTTGGAGGGCCAAGTGGTCGCGACCAGCGACGTCCGCCCCCGCCGCGCGCAGGTGGAGGCGGTGCTGGCGCACTTCACCGGCCCGATCGAGCAGGTGCCGCCGGCCTTCTCCGCGCTGAAGGTGAACGGCGAGCGCGCGTACGATCTGGCGCGCGCCGGCGAGGTGGTGGCGCTGGCGAGCCGGAAGGTGGTGGTCCACTCGCTCATGCTCCGCCATCCCGGCGTAGGTAGAGACCCGTATAGCCAGGGCGATCACGACGAGACTTTCCTCGCCCGCGTCTCCAAGGGCACTTATATCCGCAGTCTCGCCCGTGACATCGCGCTGGCGCTCGGCACTGTCGGCCACGTCACCTATCTACGCCGCACCAGGGCCGGGCCGTTCGGCCTCGCGGGTGCGATATCGCTGGACAAGCTCACCGAACTGGGGCACGCGCACAGCCTTGAACAGCATCTCCTGTCGTTGAGGGCGGGGCTGGACGACATCCCGGCTCTTCTCCTCACCCCCGACCAGGCAGGGGCGCTCCGTCAAGGGCGCGTTCTGGCCGGGATCGCCGCCGACGACGGCCCCGCCTTTGCCCTCCTGAACGATGTTCCGGTTGCATTGGTTGAGGTGAGGGACCGAGAGGTCCGCGTCGAGCGTGGCTTCAACCTGTAATTCGATGTCGAGGACCAGCGAATGACGATCACCGCCGAGCGCAAGGACGCGCTCATTAAGGAACATGGCCGCGCCGAGGGCGACACCGGTTCGCCCGAAGTCCAGGTCGCTATCTTGACCGAACGCATTCGCAACCTGACCGATCACTTCAAGGGCCACGCCAAGGACAATCATTCGCGCCGCGGCCTACTGATGATGGTCAACAAGCGTCGAACGTTGTTGGACTATCTCCGCAAGACTGAGGGCCAGCGGTATATAGACCTCATCGCGAAGCTCGGGCTTCGCAAGTAATCCCGAAGGGCGCCCCAGTGGCGCCCTTCTCGCATCCGCTCCTTTCGCAATCCGGCGCGAGGGGCACGGGGCGACACGTCGCTCCACACCGACGCGGTCCGGCTAGCCCGCACTCATAGGCCCCGGCCGGCATAGGGCCGCCGGAGTGAAGGAAATCCAATGTTCGATACCAAGAAGGTCAGCATCCAGTGGGGCAGCCAGACGCTGACGCTGGAGACCGGGCGCGTCGCCCGTCAGGCCGACGGCGCGGTGCTCGCGACGCTCGGCGAAACCGTCGTGCTCTGCGCGGTTACTGCCGCCAAGACGGTCAAGGAGGGGCAGGACTTCTTCCCGCTCACCGTCCACTATCAGGAGAAGTTCTCCTCCAGCGGCCGCATTCCCGGCGGCTTCTTCAAGCGCGAGCGCGGCGCCACCGAGCGCGAGACGCTCGTCAGCCGCCTCATCGATCGGCCGCTGCGGCCGTTGTTCCCCGACGGCTTTTATAACGAGATCAATGCGATAGCGCAGGTTCTCAGCTATGATGGCGAGAACGAGCCTGACCTGCTGGCGATGATCGCGGCGTCGGCGGCGATGACGCTGTCGGGGGTGCCGTTCATGGGTCCGATCGGCGCGGCGCGCGTCGGCTACAAGGACGGCGAGTACCAGCTCAACCCCAGCGACAAGGACGTCACCACCGGCGAGCTCGACCTGATGGTCGCCGCCACGCACGACGCCGTCATGATGGTGGAATCGGAGGCCAAGGAGCTGTCCGAGGACGTGATGCTCGGCGCCGTCATGTTCGCGCACAAGGCGTCGCAGCAGGTGATCGACGCGATTATCAAGCTCGCCGAGCAGGCCGCGAAGGAGCCGTGGGAGCTGAAGACCGGCGCGGACCTGTCCGCCAACAAGGCGAAGCTCAAGTCGCTGATCGGCGCCGACATGGCCGCCGCCTACAAGCTGACCGACAAGCAGGCGCGCCAGACCGCGATCGCCGTCGCGCGCACCAAGGCGCGCGAGGCGTTCGAGGAGCTGAAGCATGCGAACCCCGCCGAGTATCTCGGCACGCTGAAGCTGGTGAAGAAGGTCGAGGCGGAGATCGTCCGCGGCCAGATCCTGAACGACGGCGTGCGCATCGACGGCCGCGACACCAAAACGGTGCGCCCGATCGACGCGACCGTGCATTTCCTGCCGCGCGCGCACGGCTCGGCGCTGTTCACCCGCGGCGAGACGCAGACCATCGCCACCACGACGCTCGGCACCCGCGACGCCGAGCAGATGATCGATGGGCTGAATGGCCTCAGCTACCAGCACTTTATGCTGCACTACAACTTCCCACCCTATTCGGTCGGTGAAGTGGGTCGGTTCGGTGCGCCCAGCCGCCGCGACATCGGCCATGGCAAGCTCGCCTGGCGGGCGCTGCACGCGGTGCTGCCGACCAAGGAGGAGTTCCCCTACACGATCCGCGTCACCTCCGACATCACGGAGAGCAACGGCTCGTCGTCGATGGCGACGGTGTGCGGCGGCAGCCTCGCGCTGATGGACGCGGGCGTGCCGATCAAGCGGCCGGTGTCGGGCATCGCGATGGGTCTGATCCTGGAAGGCGACAAGTTCGCCGTCCTCAGCGACATCCTGGGCGACGAGGATCACCTGGGCGACATGGACTTCAAGGTGGCCGGGACGAGCGAGGGCATCACGTCCTTGCAGATGGACATCAAGATCGCCGGCATCACCGAGGAGATCATGCGCGTCGCGCTGGCGCA
>NZ_CAHJWW010000159.1 GCF_903643035.1 Sphingomonas bacterium
GTGGTCGAAGGCGCTCGCCTGGAAAGTGAGTATACGGCAAAACCGTATCGAGGGTTCGAATCCCTCCCGCTCCGCCAGCCCGTGCATCGTTGCCTGCGCAGCCGGCTTCTGGCGCGTCCTGACCGGCCGTTCCGGTCGGCGGACATCATCCGGGGTGTTCGCTGCGGTGGACGTGGAACGCGCGGCGGATGTGCGATGTCATGATTGCGCGTGCCCATTCGGGGTCACGGGCTTCGAGAGCGGCGACGATCTCGACGTGCTCGGCAAGGCTCCGGCGCAGCTGGTCGGCGTCGTAGCGCAGCGCGGTGCGGTGGACGATCGGCTGGAGCACCAGGCGGTTTATCATGTGCGCGAGGCGATCGGACGCCGCCGCCTGAGTGATCAGCGCGTGGAACTGGGCATTCTTCAGCAGGAACCCGTCGACGTCGGGTAGCGGGCGGTCGATCGCCGCATCGATCGCGGCGACGTTGTCGTGGAGGCGGACCAGCATTTCGGGCGTGACGCGCTCGGCGGCCTGGGCCGCGGCGTGGCTTTCGAGCATCGTGCGCAGCGTGAACAGCTCCTCGATGTCCTCGATCGACCAGTCGCTGACGAAGGAACGCTGGCTGTCGCTGCGCTGGATGAACATCTCCGCCTCCAGCCGGTGCATCGCATCGCGGACGGGCGTGCGCGAGACGCCGCAGATCTCGGCCAGCTCCTCTTCCTTCAGTTGCGCTCCGGGCGCGAGCGCACCGTTCAGGATCCGGGCCTTGATCTCATCATAGGCGCGGTCGCTTGCCCTTGACATGCCGTCTTGTCCCGTTCCGCGATGAATGGCGTCCCCAGTGGCGCGCGGAGCGGCGCGAGACAAGCGCGGCGGCGCGGACCCATGATAACGGCTTGCCCGGTGTATACATTCGTGCGATCCATCGTCGGCAGATAGGAACCCAGCCGGTATGCCAGCCCAGGTGGAGATCGTCGAAGTTTCGCCGCGTGACGGTCTGCAGAACGAGGCGCGGATCGTCTCAACGGCCGACAAGTCGGCGTTGATCGCACAGGCGCTGGAGGCGGGGGCGCGGCGGATCGAGGTGGCAAGCTTCGTCGATCCGGGCAAGGTGCCGCAGATGGCGGATGCAGAGGCGGTGGTGGCCGCGCTTCCCGAGACCGACGCGGTATACATCGGCCTGGTCCTGAACCGTCGCGGCGCGATGCGTGCGCTGGCCACGAGGGTCGACCAGCTCGGCGCGGTGTGCATCGCGACCGACAGCTTTGCGATGCGCAACCAGGGCCAGACCGGCGAGGGGTCGCTGGAGGTCGCCTGCGAGGTGGTCGGCATCGCGCGCGACGCCGGCCGCAGCGCGCAGATCACCATCGGCGCCGCGTTCGGCTGCCCGTTCGAAGGCGAAGTCCCGCACGACAGGGTGGTGGCGATGGCGCGCCGCGCGGCGGCGAGCGGCGCGATCGAGGTCGCGCTCGCCGACACAATCGGCGTCGCCGTCCCCGCGCAGGTCGCCGCCCTGGTGGCCAGGGTCCGCGCCGCGATCGCGCCGCTGCCGGTCCGCGTCCACCTCCACAATACCCGCAACACCGGGCTCGCCAATGTCTGGGCCGCGGTCGAGGCGGGCGCCGCGACGATCGACGCATCGCTGGGCGGGCTTGGCGGCTGCCCCTTCGCGCCCGGCGCGTCCGGCAACGTGCCGACCGAGGACGTCGTTTACCTGCTCGAACGGTCCGGAGTCGGCACCGGCCTCGACCTCGACCGGTTGATCGCCGCGGCGGGCTGGCTTGCCGGTGTCATGGGGCGATCGCTCCCCGGCATGGTTTCCAAGGCGCAGCGCTTTCCGCCCGCGCCCGCGCGTATTCTTGAAAGGGCAGGACAGGCATGAGCTATCGTCTGGGCGTCGACGTCGGCGGCACCTTCACCGACCTGCTGCTGCTCGAGCAGGAGTCGGGCCGGTTCTGGCGGCACAAGACGCCGTCGACCCCCGCCGACAATTCGGTCGGCATTCTCGACGGCGTCGATGCGGTCTGCGCCAAGGCAAGCGTCACCCCGGCCGAGGTCGAGGTGTTCCTGCACGGCACCACGGTCGCGACCAATGCGATGCTGGAGGGCAAGGGCGCGCGGGTCGGGCTGATCGTCACGCAGGGCTATCGCCAGATCATGCAGATCGCGCGCAGCTATGTACCCGGCGGACTGGCCGGCTGGATCATCTGGCCCAAGCCCAGGCCGCTCGCCGCGCTGATCGACACGATCGAGGTCGCGGGCCGGATGGACTCGCATGGCCGCGAGCTGCGCGCCATCGACGAGGACGGCGTCCGCGCCGCCCTGGCGCAGTTGCGAGATCAGGGCGTGGAGGCGATCACCGTATCGCTCATCAATGCCTATCTCAACGGCGCGCACGAGACCCGGATCGGCGAACTCGCCGCCGAGATATGCCCCGACCTGCCCATCTCGCTCAGCCACGAGGTCCTGCCCGAGATGCAGGAGTACGAGCGAACGCTGACCACGGTCGCCAACGCCGCGGTGCGCCCCATCGTCGGCAACTATGTCCGCAACCTGCGCACCAAGTTGCGCGGTGCGGACATGGCGGGCAAGCTCGCGCTGCTGCGCTCCGACGGCGGGCTGATGAGTTCCGAGAAGGCGGAGGGGGATCCGGTCTCGCTGCTGATGTCCGGTCCCGCGGGCGGCGTGACCGGCGCCCTGTGGGTCGGCAGGAACAGCGGCCTGAAGAACATCCTGACGCTGGATGTCGGCGGCACCTCGACAGACGTCGCGCTGATCGAGAATCTGGAGCCGCGCCGTGCCCGCACGACCGACGTCGGGCATCTGTCCGTTCGGGCGTCGTCGCTGGACGTCAAGACCGTGGGCGCCGGCGGCGGGTCCATCGCCTATGTGCCCGAACTCACCAAGGCGTTGCGCGTCGGACCGCAGTCCGCGGGCGCGGTCCCCGGCCCGGTCGCCTATGGCAAGGGCGGTACCCAGCCGACCGTGACCGACGCCAACGTCGTGCTCGGATATCTTCCCGAGTCGCTGCTCGGCGGCACGTTCAAGCTCGATCGCGAGGGTGCGAGGACGGCCGTGCAGTCGATCGCGGACGCGCTCGGCATCGGGCTGATGGATGCCGCGCGCGGCATCATCGACATCGTCAACGAGAACATGTTCGGCGCGCTGCGCATGATCTCCGTCCAGCAGGGCTATGATCCGCGCGATTTCGCGCTGATGGGCTTCGGCGGCGCCGGGCCGCTCCACGTCAACGCGGTGGCGCGGCTGATGGGAAGCTGGCCGGCGGTGTCGCCGATGTCGCCGGGCGTGCTGTGCGCGTTGGGCGACGCGACCACGCGGATGCGCACGGAGACCGCGCGCAGCTTCTCGCGCCGCTTCGGCGACACCGACGAGGCCGAAGTGCTCGCGATCCTCGACGACATGGCGGCGCAGACCCGCGACGAGCTGAAGGCCGACGGCATCGCGGACGCCGACATCACCAGCCTGTTCGAGATCGACGTCCGCTACGAAGGGCAGGCGTTCGAGGTGCCGCTGTCGATCGATGCCGGGACCTTGCGCCGCGACGGGCTGGCGGGGATCACCGCGCGCTTCGATGCGGAGCACGAGCGGCTCTTTACATTCAACATGGCCAGCCCGCACGAACTGGTGAACCTGCGCGCCGTGGCGCTGGGCATCGCGCTCGACTTGCCCGCGGCGACCCTGCCGATGGGCGATGGCGACCCCGTCCAGGCGAAGGTGCGCGACCACGAACTCTGGATGGACGGCGGTATGCAGCCCGCGGTGATCTACGATCGCGCGCTGCTCGAACAGGGCGACGTGATCCCCGGGCCGGCGATCGTCACCGAGATGGACGCGACCACGCTGATCGAGGCGGGCTGCACCGGCTCCGTCGACGCAGTCGGCAACATCCTCATCACGCTCGCCTGAAGGAACGGTCATGCCCGCGACGATCATACAGCCCAACGCCACGCCGTTCGCCCGCGTGCCGATCGACCCGGTGACGCTGGAGGTGATCGAGAACGCGTTGCGCAACGCGCGCGTCGAGATGGACGCGACGCTGGTGCGCACCGCGATGTCGCCCGGCATCCGCGAGCAGGGCGACGCCTTTCCCCTGATCGCGGATCACGAGGGACGGATGATCGTCGGCCAGTTCGGTTCGTTCATCGGCGGCTTCCTCGACGGCTATGACGGCATGCTGGAGGATGGCGACATGATCTTCCTCTCCGATCCCTATTCGGTCGGCGGCGCGATCAGCCATTCGAACGACTGGCTCGTGCTGCTCCCCGTGTTCAAGGACGGGCGGATCGTCGCCTATACCGCGATGTTCGGCCACCAGAGCGACATCGGCGGCAAGGTCGCCGGCAGCATGCCGATCGACGCGCACTCGATCTTCGAGGAAGGCGTGCGCATCCCTCCCGTCAAGATCTGGAAGCGGGGCGTCTACAACGAAGACCTCATCAAGCTGGTGATGCATCAGACGCGCAAGCCCGACTGGTGCGCGGCCGACCTCAACGCGCTGATCGCCTCTTGCCGCGTGGCCTCGCGGCGGGTGATCGAGATGTGCGAGCGGTTCGGCGACGACGTCTACATCTCGGCGACCGAAGAACTGCTGGCGCGCAATCATCGCGCGATGAAGCAGCTGATCGAGACCGCGATCGGCGAGGAACCCGTCAGCTTCGAGGACTATCTGTGCGACGACGGCATGGGCTTCGGGCCGTACCGGATCAGATGCACCATGTGGCGAGAGAACGGGCGCGTCGTGCTGGATTTCGACGGCACCGATCCGCAAAGCCCCGCCTCGATCAACTTCTTCCTGAACGAGAACATGTTCCGCATGTTCTTCGGCATCTACATGATAATGGTCTTCGATCCGCAGATCCTGTTCAACGACGGGTTCTACGACCTCATCGACGTGCGCATCCCGGCGGGATCGCTGCTCAAGCCCGCGTTCCCGGCCGCGCTTTCGGGGAGGACGCACGCGCTCGGGCGGATCTTCGACATCCTGGGCGGGCTGCTCGGGCAGCGCACGCCGGATTTCCTGTGCGCGGCGGGCTTTTCGTCGTCTCCGCACCTGTTCTATTCGGGCACCGCTCGGGACGGACAGTATTTCCAGCTGTTCCAGATCGGCTTCGGCGGCATTCCCGGCAGGCCGATGGGCGACGGGCCGGACGGCCACTCGCTATGGCCCGGATTCACCAACGTGCCCAACGAGTTCCTCGAACGCTATTTTCCACTGGTCATCGAACGCTACGAGACGGCGCCCGACAGCGGCGGCGCCGGGCTCCACCGCGGCGGCAACGGCATCCACATGACCTATCGCTTCCTCGAGCCGGGCGTGGTCGCGATCCACGACGACCGCTGGTTCATCAAGCCCTGGGGCGTGAACGGCGGCGAGCCGGGCGAGCGCGCCCGGAAGATCCTGGAAAAGGCCGACGGCACGCGGACGATCGTCGCCAACAAGCTCGAGGAGCTGATCGTGGAGGCGGGCGACCAGCTCCATTTCATCACCTGGGGCGGTGGCGGGTGGGGCGATCCGCTGATGCGCGATCCGGCGCTGGTCGCGACCGAGGTGGCGCAGGGCCTCGTGACGGTGGCGGGGGCGCGCCGCTATGGCGTGGTCGTCGGGGACGATGCGGCGACGGCCGCGCTGCGCGACGGGATGCGGGCGAAGCGCGGCCGGGCGCTGCCGCTGTTCGATCGCGGCGGCGAGATCGAGGCCCTGCGTGCGGCCTGCCTGGAGGAGACCGGGCTGCCGGCGCCCCGTCAACCGGTCTGGGGCCAGCCGATCCTGGGCCAGCCGGTCCTGGCGCCTGTCGCGATGGCGGCGGAATAGGAGAGTGGAAAACGAAGGCGCGTTGCAGGGCATCAGGGTAATCGAGCTTGGCCAGCTGATCGCCGGGCCGTTCTGCGGACAGCTGCTGGGCGACATGGGCGCCGACGTGATAAAGGTCGAGCCGCCAGGCGCTGGCGATCCGATGCGCGCCTGGGGTCGCGGCGACCACAAGCTCTGGTGGGAGGTGGTTGCCCGCAACAAACGGTCGGTCTCCGCCAACCTGCGCGTGGCCGCTGGCCAGGACCTGGTCCGCAGGCTCGTGGCCGACGCCGACATACTGATCGAGAACTTCAAGCCCGGCACGATCGAGAAATGGAACCTCGGTCCCGACGCGTTGCACGCCATCAATCCCCGGCTCATCATCGTCCGCGTGTCCGGCTATGGCCAGACCGGTCCCTATGCCTCGCGCGCCGGTTTCGGCGGGATCGGCGAGGCGATGGGCGGCTGGCGCTACATCGTCGGCGATCCCGACCGCGCGCCGAGCCGGATGGGCCTGTCGATCGGCGACACGCTGGCGGCGACCTATGGCTGCATGGGCGCGCTCGCCGCGCTGCATGCGCGCGAGCGCACCGGCAAGGGCCAGGTGGTCGACAGCGCGCTCTACGAGGCGGTGCTGCAGGTGACCGA